>DATFBJ010000307.1:0-7218 GCA_035253885.1 Nitrososphaeraceae archaeon | reverse complement strand
TAAATTTAGGAATCTCCTAGTAAATAAATTTAAAAGATCAAAGTGGCAAACATTTCATTTTTACGGGAATATCTTTATTTCCAAAATAATTTTCCTTATAGGCAGAATATAATTTTATTATTTGACCATGTTTAATTTGATAATCACCAATATAATGGATGATTTCTTTGTATTTATCATCTAATGTTATCAAAGAGTGCGCCAAGCCCCCATCAATTAAGATGTGGTTATTATCTCCTAAATCCATTACTCTTCTTGCAAAAATAATTCCAGGCCCCCAAATATTTTGATTGTTATTTGCATCATTAACTATAAAAACAGTACCAGATGCAATTCCAATTCTAACAGCTAAAGTTGATTCATCATCCTTACCAATATTATGTTTTTTTAATTTAGAATGTAATTGTATACTTAAGTTTAGAGGTGCTTCAGGATTAGAAATAAATCCTATTGCCATTCCATCGCCAGTAGGAAGAATTTTTTTATCGCTGTTTTTTCGAAATATTTCACTAGATACCACAAAATTATTTAAAAATTCTATTTTTTCTATTTGTTTTTTAACAGACAAACGTGGACTTGAAAGTCCAACAATATCAATAAAGAAGAAATTAGCATATATAACACTAGAGAGTCCTAAATCAGATATTCCACTAATTCCATAGATACCTGATAATTTTTTATACAATTCTAAATGATGCTCATGAAAAGCCATATCAAGGTAAAAGACAGGTTTAGTTTTTATTGATGCTTTACAAACACTACAAATAACAGTTGAAGAATTTGGGAATGACAATAAAGAGTTTTTATCCACTTCAAATTTTATCCATGAAGTATGATTTAAGCTAAATCCAGTCAAAGATAAAAATTTGATTTGTCTAACTACTTCATCTTCTTTTTCATCTAATTTCATCTGTAAAACTCCATCAAATACTGGTCGAATTTTGTCTATTATAGTTCGTTCAACAACTGTATCATCTATTGTAAAAATTGAAAGTATATTGTTATTTTTCAACGAAAAAGCCAAAGCATTAATAAATCGTAAAACCTCTTTTTCATCAAAAATATTAAAAAGATGTGAAAGAGAATCTATCACCATGAATATTCTTTTTTGTTGAAGAGAAGGCAAATTATTTTCTCTGTTTTTTTCACTAAAGTGTTGATTTTTTTGTTCTACTTTTAAGAAGAAAATAATTTTATCTATTTCTTTTTTTATATCCCTTAATCTATTATTTAATTCAGAACTGTTTAATTCATTAGGGTTAATTTGTTCTCTCAAAAAAGGATTAATAAAAAAAGAATTAGAATCACGAATATTAGATAATCCATTAAATAAATTTTGATATTGTCTTTTAGTTAGTGTAGAACTTAAAAAAATACCAATATTACCCGTTTTTAAATGAGATTCGAAGAATGTTTTACAATATAAAGTTTTTCCACATCTACCTGGGCCCATCAGTAAAAAAAGAATATTATCGTTATTCTCTTGTTTTTCTTCATAATGATCTTTTTCAAGTAATTCCTTATATCCTGGGATTGGCAATATTATGATTTACATTCCGATTTATTTAAAGTTAGATAAACAAACATAATAATGTAAATTACCTAATTTTGTTTGTTGTCATTTATCATAATTATTAAATCAGAAAAGTTAAAAATTTCTAAAGTCTATCTTTTTTCAATGATTAAATATTATTATACGCAGAAAGTATAAAAAATTATATCTTATTAGACAAGATATAAGATACAACAATGAAAAAATGCATAGCTTTTCATTCATATAAAGGTGGAACAGGAAAATCCACAATTAGTTCTAATATTTCAGTTTTATTAGTAAAAAGAGGATACAATGTTTTACTTATTGACATGGACGTTTATGCTCCAACATTACATACTTATTTTAATCAAAACCCAACTTATTGGATCAATAATTACCTATTTAATACGGCAGATTTTGAAAATGTTATTTATGATCTTACTCATACAATAAGAAAATTTCATTCTAAAGATTCTCAAAATCAATTGGGAAAATTATTTATTTCATTTTCAAATTCATCAAAGGAAGAGATAACAAAATTAGATGGAGCATTAAGAAATCAAGCTTCAAAACTAGAACTACTGCGAAA
Organism: Nitrososphaeraceae archaeon; assembly: GCA_035253885.1. GTDB lineage: Archaea > Thermoproteota > Nitrososphaeria > Nitrososphaerales > Nitrososphaeraceae > TH1177. Next base: position 5,095 of record DATFBJ010000307.1, on the reverse strand, counting down.
ATTTATTCTAATCAAAGAAGAAATGGCCTCTCAACATAACATTGATTACATAATTATAGATACGAGTCCTGGTATACGCTACTGGTCCATAAATTCATTAGTAATATCAGATTTAATTCTGCTATCTTTAAAAATGGATAGCATTGACATTGAAGGTACAAAAAAAATGGCTAATGAAATTTACTCGGCTTTTACAAAAATAGGTACAAAAAGCTATTTACTTTTTAATAGAGCTGCTGGATATTGTCTTCCTCCAAACTTAATTCAAGAAACTACCCATTCTCCAGTAGCAAATTATGAAATGGTAGTTAACGAACAGTTGAACATTACTGATAAATTTAAAAAAGAAGTAGATATGGAAATAATTGGAAATATCCCTTGTTATTGCGATATCCAATTCGACAATAAAGAATTTTTAACTGTATTGAAACATCCATATCATCCGTTTACTCATTTACTGAATGATCTTGTTGATAAAATAGAAAGGATATAGAAATTTTTTTATTGTAGTATATTATGTTTTTTTATTAAATTAATAAATATTGTTATTTTGATTTTTTATAATAATCTATTAAATAATACCACAGTAATATATCAAATATTTTATTTATAGTATAATTTTCATTTTATATAGTATAAGGTTTTAATAATAAAATCTAAATATTAGCAAAGTAAATATATATCTATTAAAGAATTTTATTTTTCCTAATAGTAACAAATTAATCTATTTATTGGATGTTCAAAAAAACCATTTTTAGTCTATAATTTTCATAATTAAGTTGAGACTCTAAATAGTTTAAAGTATGTTTGTTTGATAATATTTTGTTTATCAATTTCTGATCTTATCCATAAACTATCAAAAAATGAAAGTAAAGTTGAAATGTTTAATTCATTATTAGAGAAATATGCCATTTCGATGGCATCTTTAAATATATTTTTATCATGGTCTTCTTTGATAGATATTGTTAATGAGATTGCTTGATCTATTATAATAATCATATTTTTAGTCTTTATATTTTTTGTTGTATAATTAACATATGTTCTCAATACTTTGCTGGCTTCCTTTATTTTTTGATCAATATTTTTCTTGGCATTTGAATCTTCACTATCGTTATGAATTATAATTTTAACTTTAATATATCTATTAACAGACTCTGTCAATAAGTTTATAATTTCATTATTTTTTTCAAGTAACCAGAATGAATCAAATGTTGGAAAGAATAATAGAATCTCTTTAACAGCAGATTGAATAACTTTGGAAATAATTTCTTCTATCGTATGGAAATCTCTAATATTTGTATTTAATAGATTGTTGTCAAACATCATTCTTTTAATTTCAGCAATTCTCTCATTTGCTGGAATAGACAACTCCCAAAGTTTTTCGAATAAAAAGTGTTGCATTTGTATAAAATCTTCATTTGTTATATGAATAAAATTTAATTGTAAATTGCTATTGTTCTCTTTATTATTTTCTTTCCTGGAAATAGGTCGTGTATAGTTAAAGAATTGCTTTCTGTCAGAGATTCCTAAATAACCTATAATAGCATCCGTATGTCTTAACTCAACAAATTTCATTAGTTTAGTGCAATAAGATATATTTTCAGATGTAATAGTTGTAATAAATCTAACAGATACACCTTTTTGTTTAATTTTAAAATCAGCTAAGGTATTAAAAAATAGAGAATTTTCTACTAAAATAGGAATCCAATTATGATCAAATACAGATTCCAGAGTCTTAGTAGTTCCTAATATGATTTCATACATTTGATTTAATGCTTTTCTACTATTGTGTTCATATCTTAATTCTGGCAAAAATTGCGTATCAAATGATTCCAATACGATATAATTATTTTTCAAAATATAAAAATATAGGTATAGAAATTTAGCATTTATATCACCAAGATAATTTTAAATAATAATGAGACTTCATAGATAATGTGCCAATATTTTTAGATGTTCATAAATTACCTTTCAAAGAAGACCATCTTAAGGAATTAGTGAATTCCCCAGTAGATGAATTCGGAGTCAAACATATAAATTTGATTTATAACGATAAGAATGATGTTTGTTTTTGTTTGTTGGATGCACCAGATCATGAATCAGTAGTAAAACACCATGACAAAGTCGATATACAATGTGAATGGATTATGGAAGTTAATCTTGCTAAGCATCCAATCAAAAAAGATTAAAGAAATTTAATATGTTTCTCTGTCACTAGAATTAAGTAAATTTCCTTAATATGTTAAAGTGGATCACTATATATAATGAATTCAAAACTCAATTCTTGGATTTAAGGATAGTAGAAAATGGTAAATGTATGTAGTAGTTTTATATGGCTATTTTAGTTATTTGTAATAGAACAATTTTAAATTCAACTTCGAAGAATATTTTTAATCCAGATATGATTTAGTAACACAAATTTACAGTAGATTCTTATTTCTAACCGCTATCAGTATACTTTCAATAGGATCGGATTTTAGTTGTCTCATATCGTCGTTTTTATAATTAAGTTTTTTATAAATTAAAAAGAATATTGATTTTGATAAAGTAACTTATAGTAAATGAATGAAGTTTGAATATATGGAAGGGTCAAAATTTATGTCAAATTTGTTTCTTATCCTACTGGCCACATTATAAAAGAAGATATTTCTATTTCATATTCAAAAGGAAAGATAACTTAACTATATTACATTTTATTAAAAGATAAGATAAATTCTTTTAATATAGAAGAAAGAATACAGATAATGTCAATTCATACATCAATATAAGTACAAATAAACAATTTTTATTTGCTCAAGATGACTATATATGATTTATTATTTGTCTATTTCACAGTACAGAATATAATTACACATTTTATATTTATATTTCTCTAAAGTAAATATAGCAGTTGATTTTCTATTATAAATTGCTGATATTGAATTATATTAATTTCAAAATTTTATAAAAATAGATTCTATTATCATATTATTCAAAGAATTGATTGAAATTCAAATTGATAGATATAGAAATTGATAGATAAAGCCATTAAGAATGGAAAAGTTTTAACTTTGGATCCATGGAAATTGTTTATATTTTTTGTAGTATTCAACTAATCCACCTTCCAACAACATCTGTCGCATGAATTCTGGGACTTTTCTAGCGTGAAATGTCTCGTTAGTCTCTACATTTTTTGCAATAAATGTGGTTACATCTATTTGAAGTTCATCTCCGTGATTTACTTTCCCTTTTATTTCTGGTATTTCAAGTGCTGGTAAACCAATTGTAAATGCATTTCTATAGAATATACGTGCGAAACTTTCGGCTATAACTGCTGAAATGCCTGCATATTTTAAGGCTACTGGTGCCTGTTCTCTACTCGATCCACCTCCAAAGTTTCGACCTGCTACGATGATATCACCAGGAGAGATTCTCTTGTGAAAATCAGGATCTAATCCATACATTGCATATTTTGCCATTTCATATGGATCGTTAGTCCTACTCTTGAATCTGAAAGGTATGATTATGTCTGTATTTATATTATCTCCAAATACCCAAGCTTTTCCTTTCAAATTGCCAGTTATATTATTAGACTGTTCGCTCATGATCACAAGTACCTTCTTGGATCAGCAATTTTACCTTCAATTGCAGATGCTGCAACTGTTGCAGGGGATGCTAGATATACTTTTGATGAAAGTGCTCCCATTCTTCCAACAAAGTTTCTTGAGGATGATGATATACAAATTTCATTTTCTCCTAATGCTCCAAGATGAGTACCGACACATGCTCCACATGTTGAATTGGTAAAAATTGCTCCAGATTCCAGATAAATTTCTACATATCCACATTTTATGGCATCTTCATACACTTTAACAGATGCAGGAGTAACTACACATCTTGTATTTTTGTGTATTTTTCTACCCTTTAAAATATGTGCTGTTATCTCAAGATCTTCTATTCTTCCGTTTGTAGAAGAGCCTATAAATGCTTGATCGATTTCCACATTTGCCAACTCGTCAACAGAATGGACTTTATCAACATTATCTGGACCAGAAACTTGAGGTTCTATATTGTTACATTCTATCTCAAATTCATCCTCATACTTAGCATAAATCCCTGATTCGATCTCGATTATTCCTCTTTTATTGTTGTTATTAATTGTCTGATTTTCATCTAAATATTTTGTTGTAATTTCGTCGATTGGGAATACTGAGATCTTGGCGCCACATTCCATGGATGCGTTGCTTATACAAGCTCTGGAATCCATGCTGAATTGTTGCTTGACGTAATCATTTGAAAATTTCCATTCTAACGCCTTGTAGTTAGCACCGTCTTCACCTACTTTTCCAATATAGTCTAAAATTAAGTCTCGTGGAAATACGCCTTTATTAAAAGTCCCAGACAAGTTAATCTTTATGGTTTGTGGTACTTGTAACCATAACTGACCTGTGGCCCAGACTGCTGCAATTTCCGTACTTCCAACTCCAGTAGCAAAAGCAGATATGCAACCAGCTTGGCAGGTGTGCGAGTCTGCTCCTAATATCATCATTCCGGGAGTAGCAAGATGTTCAAGAATATGCTGATGAGAGATAGAACCCTCTACTAACATACAATTGTGTTTTGAGACAAAATCTCTTATCAAAGCATGTAAATTTGCCACTTTTTCGTCTGCTGCAGGAAAGGTATGATCGAGAACTAGCAAAACCTTTGAGGGATCATGGAGCTTATCTATACCCATTTCATTAAGCGAACGTATTGCCAAAGGACCTGTACTATCTTGTGCCATAGCAAGATCCACATCTACAATAACAATATCACCAGACATAGATATTTTTTTAGATTTATTATCTGTTTCAACATTCTTTACGCTTATTATCTTTTCAGCAAAGGTAAGTGATTTGTCTTCAAGAATATTTTTGATGTGATAAATATCTTGATTTTTTGTATGCTGCTTCTGCAATGAGGATGATTTTGTATGCATTCAAATCCCTCTATGTTATATGGTTGTTCATAGCATGAATTTAAATAATTTCCTAAATCTTGTAAATTAGATCTCTTCCAATATACCTAACTTTATATAAAAACTAAGGGTAATACCTACGGTTTGAAATATGAC
>DATFBJ010000306.1:0-2875 GCA_035253885.1 Nitrososphaeraceae archaeon | reverse complement strand
ATTATTTTTTATGTTTTTTAGAACTTGTTAGATTAATTATTATAAAATAAATGAAGTTCTTATTAATAAGTAATGATGGAAAGAAAAAAAATTTTTATAACAAGAAAAATTAATTCAATAGGAATAGAATTATTAAAGAAGCATTATGATGTTATACTAAATGATACAATAGAATCTCCTACTAAAAATATTATAATAAAAAAAGTTAAGGATGTTGATGGAATTCTTTGTACTTTATCTGAAAAAATTGATTCTGATATAATTGATGCTGCTGGAGCAAATTTAAAGGTAATTAGTACTTTTAGTACGGGATACGAACATATTGACATAAATAAAGCTACTAAAAGAGGAATTTATGTTACAAATACTGGAGATATTTTATCAGAAGCTACAGCTGATCTGACCTTTTCATTAATACTTGCTTTATCACGTAAGGTTATAGAAGGATATTCATTTATAATTAATAAAAAATGGAAAAATGGTTGGACTCCAAATCTATTTCTTGGAAGTAATGTATATGGATCAACATTAGGAATTCTTGGATTAGGTAATATAGGATCTGCTGTTGCAAAACGTGCAAAAGGATTTAACATGAAAATAATTTATCATAATAGACACCAATTATCAAATTCAATCGAAAAGAAATTACATGCAACATATGTAAATTTCCATGAATTATTCAAAAATAGTGATTTTTTATCTATTCATATCAGCTATGATGAACATAATTTCCATTTAATTGATAGAAGAGAGCTAAAAAAAATGAAAAAGACATCATTTCTTATTAATACATCAAGAGGAAATATAATTAATGAAGCCGCTTTAATAAAAGGATTGCAAAATAAATGGATTGCTGGAGCAGGGTTGGATGTTTTTGAAAAAGAACCATTATCAAATACAAGTAAATTATTACAATTAAAAAATGTAATTCTTTTACCACATATTGGTAGTGCAACAGTTCAAACTAGAAATAAAATGTCTGAAATAGCGGCGCTTAATCTGCATAATATACTTTCCAACAAAAAGCCATTATATCTAGTTAATAAAAAACTTGAAAGAAATCTTAGCAAATAAGAAAAATTGTAGAGTTATACTAACCGTCTTTTAACCGTTGAAGATAAATATCCTCATAATCTTCTTTTGAGCCTTTTATACAATTAGTAGATACCAATTTAATATTCTCTATTTTTAATTTTCCATTTGGTAGGGATTTTTTTGTTTGTAGCTTTTCTATTTTGTATTTAATTAATTCCAAATGGTCAATACATGATACCCCAACAAGGTTTTCTTCATTTGATATAATCGATAATACATAAGAGGGAGGAAGATTACATTGTGTATTTCGATATGAGAATGAACATTTAGTTGGTAGATTCAATAGATTATAATTGGTAAAAGAATCTTATTTAATCCAAACTATTTTTTATACACAAATAGTGAATATTGTAAGTTATTCTTCAAGAATGTTTAAAATGTTTAAAGAGATTTATAAAAGAGCATATCAATTACAATGAAATAATATGGGAAGTAGAAAAAGGCGCACAGTTAAACCTCAAAGAAAAACTAGAAGTGTTGAAGGTCGGTGTCCAAAATGTACTACAATTGTAAGATTCAATGTTTCTGGTCCTGTCGGTGATGAGATATACGAATGTAAAGGATGTATGTCAAAATATCATATAGATGAATTATAAATCTTAAACGTATAAAAAAACTAAGTTTCAAATATTACATGATAATACCATGATTTTCATCTTTTGAAAAGTTATTATAACTTATTATTCTAACTTTTGGCTATTCTACATTGGATAAAAAAATAGAGTACTCAGGTTCTGTTTATTTATATAGCAGTGGTATGCCTTTAGAACTTGTTGATATAGCAAAATCTAAATTAATTAAAGATCATGGTGTTTTATTAGATGATATTGTTTTAATTGAAGCGCCTGAAGGTGTCCCCGAGGGATCAATAATGATTACAATTTGGCCTCATTACCTTTCGGTTGCAAAAGTAAAAAGAGTCAGAGATGGTTCCATTTATGCTCCACAATTATTTAATATTGAACTATAAATATAATAATTTTTTATATTAATAGTTAAAAATTAATGTCTCCCTATTCAAGTATCTGTATGATTATTTCTTTTTTCTGTAAACGTGCCCGACATTCTGATTGTCCCTTAGAACTTCCTGTAGGTGATATCTGCGGTCCTGATCATGATTGTTCTTTTGATATAAAATTAACACAATGTCAGTGTTCATGTCATAAGTAAAAGATAAACAATAGTGTTTCATTATATTTGTTTTTGCCTTAATAGTAAAAACTATATGGCAAAACAGTAATATCTTACTATGCAAAAAATTAAAAATGTTTGTTCTTTTTGTAACTCACTTATTTCCCAAGGACAGAGTATTTGTAATGATTGCATAAAACTATATGATATCAAAATAGGTAATTATGAGACTGATGGATGTGGTTGTGACAAATGAGATAGAATTACTGATTTTTATATCAGGGTCAGAAATTGGTATCACAAATCATTAGTATTTTCTTCATACAGCCACCACTTCATCATTCCCTTTGTTTTTTTATCCTATCCCGATACTTTCTATCAAATTTGTTGCTTTATTTTTAATTTCATCATTTATTTTTACCATGACTAATCCCTCTAAAGGTTGGCCATAAAAAATAATTGAATTCATAGGCGCAAGAGCAAAAACAGGTAAAGCAAGTAAGTCTTCTTCACCGTCTATAAAGATAATAGCTTTCTCTCCTTTGACTAATATTCTTTTTATTGTTAAATAGGCTTCTTTTGATATTGTTCCTTTCCTATTTTTACATTGATATTGATTATAGGTAGGATTTTTTTTTAAAAATAAATT
>DATFBJ010000305.1:0-4345 GCA_035253885.1 Nitrososphaeraceae archaeon | reverse complement strand
AAAGGATACAGGGATTGGTATAGATAAAGAAATATTATCAAGACTTTTTACAAAGTTTACTACAAAATCAGATAAAGGTACGGGATTAGGCTTGTATATATCTAAAAAAATTATTGAAACGCATGGTGGACAGATTTGGGGAAAGAATAATGATGGTAATGATAATGGAATAGGTGCTGAATTTGGATTTATCCTTCCAATAGAATAGGATAAAAATTTTTTTTTTATTATATTAGAATAAATTATAATACATTAACAAATTTCTACAGTTTTACATTTTATAGCATTATTGTAAAATTAATTCCTTTTTTTATTAAATGTCTAGTTAATGATGTTATATAACTTTGATTTTCCATTTCAAGGCTAAGAAATACTCCTGCCATTCCTGTCGGGATATTATAACTTAATCTATCGTGAATTACTTCTACTATGTTTATTCCTAAATCAGATATGCTATCCAATACATTTTTGACCTCACCAGGTTTATCCTGCAATAAAAGAAAGATTTTAAAAAGCCTTCCTATTTGCATCAATCCTTTCGCTACTATTTGTCCTAACAAATACATATCTATATTTCCACCAGATAACAATACAACTACATTTTTCCTTTTATCACTTGATGTACGACTATTATGATCACTTATATTAAGAGATTTTGTGAGTAAATATGCTAGACTAGCAGCACCTGCAGGTTCTACTACCAATTTAGATCGTTCCATTAATAAGAACATAGTTTTAACAATTGAATCATCATCAATCAAAACAATATCATCAATATACTCTTTAATGATTTCAAAAGTTATATTGCCAGGAGATTTTATTGAAATACCATCTGCAATAGTATATCCTGCTTTTACTGATTTCAAAGAGCCAATTTCAAAAGACTGTTTCATTGCAGGATATGCTTCTGATTCTACGCCTATTATCTTTACATTAGGATTTTTAGCTTTTATAGCTATTGCAATACCTGCTGCTAATCCTCCACCACCTATTGGTATATAGATTTCATCTACATCTGGCAACTCCTCTATTATTTCTAATCCAATTGTTCCCTGTCCTGTAATAATATCGTAATCGTCATATGCAGAAATTAATTCCAAGTTTTCATCCTTTGCAATTCGCTGTGCTATCTTAAAAGATTCATCATAATCTATTCCTTCCAAAATTACCTTTGCTCCATATGATTTTGTAGCAGCTACTTTAGATAGAGATGCATTTTTTGGCATTACAATTACACATGGGATATTCTTTATTCTTGCAGCATAGGCAACCCCTTGAGCATGATTTCCAGCTGATGCAGCAATAATACCATTAGTATTTTTCATTTTTTCTTTTGAAATCTTATCGATTTTATAAAATGCTCCTCTCACTTTAAAAGTACCAGTTTTTTGTAAAGATTCAATCTTTAAGTATAAATTAGATTCTGTAATTTCTGAAAAAGTCTTTGATTTTTGTAAAGGTGTTTTATTGATATTATTTTTAATTAATATATCTCTTGCTTTCTGTATGTCACCTATCGATGGTAGCTTATTATTATTATTATTATGAATATTATTACTATTTTTATATAGAATCATCTTTTAGAATGTATAATTTATATCATTTATTAAGGTACGTCAATAAAATAATTGAATCGCAAAATTATTTGAAGCATTACAATACAAAGTTATTATAAAAAGGAAGTTATTATAATGTAAGAAAATAAATCTTATAATAATTGAATAGCATTAACTTTCCGTTTCTATAAGGATGATGATATAGTATTAAAAATATATATTAAAATTCAAATATAACAATCAAAGATATTGAAAGAATGTTATCTAATTTATAAATAGTCAATTATACTCTTTAGAAATTGTAATAATTGTTTGATATTATTTAAACTAAATTCTGATTCTTCAAAAAATAATTGTAGACTCATTCGTGCACTGGTTATATCTCCTCTATCTAATGTTGAATTAACATCATCTAATTCCCTATCTAGTTGCTGTTGTATTCTCTCTATTTTATTATAAAAAATATTATTATTCGTATAGTAATTATTTATTATTTTTTCAAATTCTTTCAAAAGTTCCTCCTTTTTAGAATTATTTTCTTTTTTTCCAAAAAATTGTAAAACTTTTTCGTATCTATCTGATCTCCATCCATGATTTTCTATTAAATAATCTATCTTTTTTTTAATTATATTGCGACTGTTATCTATATTTCCCAATTCTTTTTGAATTGTTTCCTTAAAAATCTGATATCTATCTCTAAATTCATTTTGAATTAGAGTATTATTATTAAGTTCATAAAATGGTAATAGTATATCAATGATCTTTGTATATATTGTTTCTATTTCTAATAATAACTCTTTTAATGCTATTTTTGATTTATTATCTAAATATGATATCAATTTGATTACAATATCTAATAACTTTTCTAAATTACCTTCAATGCTATTTTTTTTCTCTGAATTACTTTTAAACTTCAATATAGTATAATAGCCACAAGAATTAAAGAAGTTTTTGAATATTAAATGAATTTAGAAATTAATAGTTAATTAATCATTCATTAATTGCTAACTTAATTTTAAGTTTAAATAAGAATTTTGTAATATATAATAAAATTCAAGCCGGATATCAATTCATACCATGACAAGAAGAATATTTTTTATTTATATATTACCTATATGGAGTATATTAGAGTAATTATCACTATTAAAAATTATAATATTCATGCATTCTTCAAATTTCATTCTAGAGCTTGACTATCTGTAAATAGATAAAATATAAATTTTTATTCAATTTCAATTTAGCTATTCTTCTTATATTCTATAGAAGATTCTTGCAAATATTTTTTTATAGTGATATTAAATTTATTAAATTGATTGGAATATTGTATGATGATACTAACTAATAATATTAAATATATAATATTGGTTAGAGATCTATTAAATTATAAAATAAAATCCATTATGAGAGAATTAGAAGAATAAAAGTATATAGAAAATGAAATAAAATTTAAAGAAAATATAATAATAATATTTACATTAATTTAGTTAGTTGAAAATATGAGTGAAAATCAAACATCTTTTACTGCAGAAATCAGTATAATACCTATTACAACTAATGGTGACACAAGTATGAGTAAAGAAATAGCATTAGTATATAATGCTATTTCTCAAATTGAAGGTTTAAAAACAATTCTTACTGCTATGGGTACTCAGCTTGAATCAAATAATTTAGACAATATTCTACAAGCAATTAAAATTTCGCATATGATTCTTAGAAATATAGGAATTGAAAGAATAATATCTTCAATTAGGATTGATGAAAGATTAGGTAAAAACAATACTCTTGAAAGAAAGATAAAATCTGTAAAAGATAAAATTTAAAAAAATTATTATGAATTATGTTAGTATTTGTCATTACTAGAAAAATTGAATTAGATTATATATTTATAAGAATACATAAATATGTAATTTTTCAACAAGAATAACATTTAAAATATAGAATCTTATTCAATTTTTATCTTGTATTTCGTCTATATTATATGGGAAGTGGATAATAAAAATGGGATTTAAAATAATTCTTGTTCCACATGATGGTTCTATTATAAGTGATAAGGCTTTGGACAAAGCAGTAGAAATTGCTAAATTGGCTAAAGGATCACAAATAATAATCATACATGTTATTCCAGAAATACCAACACCAATTTTTTCAAGAGAAATTAGATCTCCTAAAACAGGTGAGGTAATTACTTTTTCGGAGTACATGATATCTCTCTATCAAGAAATAGAATCTGAAATGAGAGAAAAACTAGAAGATAAAAAAAAGAAATACAGTTTAGAAGATGGCATGTTAATAGAGATCTATATAACCATTGGAAATCCATCTGATAAGATATTAGAATATGCAACTGATAAAAAAGCTGATCTTATTGTAATTGGTAGTATTGGTATAACCGGAGTCTCAAAATTTTTTAAAGGATTGGGGAGTGTTTCTAGAAATGTATCTGAAAAAGTTTCATGTCCTGTCTTAATTGTTAGATAAATCTACTACCTCTACTAATTTTTTAATCTATTACTATTATTATATTATTTTTCTTAATATTGATCATCTGTTATAAATATGATATCGTATAAATTAATTAATTAATTTTAAAAGTATTGGTATCTTTAATTTATTATTAATTTTTTTCATTTTCTATTACTACTGTTAAATAAAATATGATAATAATATGAGCATGTATAAATATTATCCATTAATTAAATCACCTACTGACTATACAAAAATATGGCAATATATGGATTTATCGTGCATAATAATAAGTCAATATAAAAGTAAAAATATGTGATCATTAT
>DATFBJ010000304.1:0-2267 GCA_035253885.1 Nitrososphaeraceae archaeon | reverse complement strand
GGTGACAAAGGAATCTTTGAAATGATAGAAGAACTAAAGTTATATTTACAAAATACAAGATCAAGTTATGATAGAATTATTAATAATTTTATTGAATTTGAACGACCTTTTGAAATTGATGAAACTGAATCAAAATTAGATACCATTAAAACATATATTTATCGATTAGAATTTTTAGCCAAAAAAGGAGTAGATTCATTAAAATTAATGGGAGAAGTGAATGAATGGTTTAAAGAACTTATTGAAGAACATATTGGATTGCCACAAAAAGAATCACAAGAAAATTTTAAGACTGTCCAAGATTTAATAAATACCCTTGAAGAACAACTTGAAGACCAAAAAATTCAGATTAAAAACCTTCAAGAACAAAATATTTTATTACAAGAACAAATTGATAATAATACTGATAATATTATAAACACAAGAATTTCCTTAAAAAATTGGCAAAATTTAGCACTATCTTTGTCAAATACAATTGTAGATTGTACACGACATAATATATTATAATGGCTGATGCCTTAGCAATAACCCAAGAAGAAACAAGAATTAATGCAACTATTGAAGCAAATCTTCATATAAGAGCAAATCAATTTAATAAACCAAGTATCGAAAATTTACATAACCTTGAATTTAATGGATCAGTAGAAGATTGTTTTGATTTCATTGAACAAGTAACACTTATTGCCAAAGCAAGAAATTGGCCTATAGAAGATCAAGGATCATATCAAGATCATTTTGGTGGAACAGCAGCAAATGCAGCAGTAGCACCATGGAGTACACCAGATCCACAAATAGCAGCTGAAACTGCAGGAAGACCATTAACACATGATGAAAAAACCCTAAGACAACAAGGATTATATCATAAACAAGCATGGAAATGGACGCAATATGACCAGGTAGACGCAGTAGCAGCAGGAAATAATGGAGCAGGATTAGGAGCACCAGCATTATTAGCAAATCAATCTTTTGCTAATATAGAATTAGATGGAGTAGAAGTAATGCCAGGACAAATAATTCGAAGGGGAGATCATGCTAATGCACAATCAACAAGACCAACAATAAGAGGACGAATTGGAGGAGTAAACCCACCACATGCAGGAGCATGGATAACATCAGGACAACACCAACCAATAAATGATTGTAGAAGATCACAAAAAATAGTTAATGCATTATTCCAATATTTTACAGAATCAGCACGAAGATGGTGGATAGAACAACCATCAGAATCATTACCAAGAACTTTATTCAACCACAGATGGGAAGGACAACCAGAAGATGAAAATGGAGATTACGGATTATTTGCAAAAATGAAAAGACATTTCATACCTGCACAATTTAAGATCATGAAATATAAAGAATTAAAAGAAATGAGATATGAAAATTATCCATTGCCAAAGAGTAAAAAGACGGGAAGAGAAGAACAACGAAATATGATGAGCTTTAATAGATGGTGGAAAATGACTTTATTTTTTTGCGATATACACTTTGGAAGTATTATTAATCAAAGAGAAGAATATAATAAACGCATACCAGGATCAATAGTATACGGATTGAATCAATGGATGACATTTAATCAAACTAACCCATCAATGGAAGAATATTATACAAAAGCAGTAGCTATTCAAGCACAATTAACAACTCAAGGCCAAAGAATGGCAACAGGAATTATGCCTTTTACTACCCAAAGAGGACCAAAATCATATATAAATACAAGATCATATAAAGGAGGAATACGAAGAGCGCAAGGACGACGAATAAATAGCGGAAGAAGACGATATATTAATAATGTTGAATATTATGATGAAAATGAATTTATTAATAATGAACAAGATCAGGATTTAAGTGAGATGCAACAAGAAATAAATATGATTGAAAAATCATATGGATTTTCAGGAAATGCAGTACAAAAAAGAACATCAACTGGAAATAATCAAATGAAATTTAGTGGCTCAGTAATACCAAAAAGAGATGTAGTATGTTATAGTTGTGGCCAAAAGGGACACTTTTCATATGAATGTACACATGGATCAAATGTACAAAGAAGACCTACTAATTCTATGAACAGAGCTAAATCACGTACAACGAAAGGATTGGATAGAATAAACCAACAACGGCGACCATCAAATTATTATACAAAAAACTCACAATTTAAACCAAGACGAAGAATTAACAATATTGAATATTGTGATGAATTTGAAAATCCGATATATGATAATGAAGAAGTTTATAATACTGAAATCAATGACCAACAATATGAAAACTTATAC
>DATFBJ010000303.1:0-2317 GCA_035253885.1 Nitrososphaeraceae archaeon | reverse complement strand
AAACTATTTGGTTAAATTAACACAGCCGTTAAAATAGTTAATAATATACAACATATTGCATATTGAAAATAGTAAATGGGTATTATAAAAAAAGAAGATATCTAAATCCTCAAAATTTTTAGAGTAATAGAGATTATAAATTGATATATGTGATACTATAAAAATTATGTGTTATTTTATACAATTAAGTAATGTATGATCTATCCAAATAGATATTATCTAAAATAAAATTTATCATAAAAAATGTGTATTTGTACTTGATTAGAGAAAAATTATTATTGTCTATTTTTCTTTTAATAATTATAAGCTAATGACTCAATTTTCTCTTTAGTTATTTGCTTCTGAACCTGGTCATTTACAGGTTCAGAATTCAAAGCATTCACTGATTTACCATTATTATCTGTTTGTTCCTGCTGTACTACTGCTTTCCTTATTTTTGATTTTGAGAATAGAAGTATTGCTTCAATGCTTCAAGCTGTTCTTCATTATTACTAGTTACTTGATCCTGACTTTCCTTTTCTGATTTAGAACTCTTTGAATCTTCTTGCTTCTCATCTTCTTCATCTTCTTCTTCTTCTTCTTCTTTAGTTTGTTTCTCTTCTTTTACTTGCTTCTCATCTTGTTCTTCTTCATCTTCTTCTTTAGTTGATTCCTGGGTCTTTTCTTTAGCTAGTTCTTCCTGTATTTTCTGCTGAATTAATTCTTTAATAATTGCTTTTTCAGAATTCATGTTATTTTGTTGTATTTCCTGTTGTTGTTCCTTATTCTGACTTTGTTCCTTTACAGGTTCCAAATCTAAAGCATTCACTGATTTACCATCATTATCTGTTTGTTCCTGCTGCTGCTGCTGCTGTTCTTGCTGCCCTTCTTGATCCTGACTTTGTTCCTTTACAAGTTCAGAATTTGAAGTATTATCAACTTGTGGATACAATGATATTACTTTAAAGGATGTAATGGTATTGTCAGTTAAGTTGAACTCAGGTATGCTGACGTTGTTATAATATCCAGGTCCTACTTGTTTACTACTATCTCCGCCATAGTTCTCATGATCAAAGAATTGCCATGTCCCCGAAATGACTTTAACAGATGATATTTTGTCGTTCCACTCAAGACCAATGTTTGGGATGGATCCGTTAAGGTGTTGCTGAGCTCCACTAAAATTGAAGTTCTCATAGATGATTACCTCAGGAAAACTTTCCTTTTGTTTATTATCATCATTTATTTGCTGTTGCCCTTCTTCTTTTTGACTTTGAGAATTGAAAAATAGCTCTAAAGCTTTAATCCGTTCATCATCACCAGTTACTTGATCCTGACTTTGTTCCTTTACAGATTCAGCATTTTCTGCTGATGCAGCAGATGAATTTATCTGTTGTTGATTTACCTCTTGTTGGTTATCTTTTATATTCTGTTCCTGCATCTTTTGTTCAGCTAGTGTTTGTTCTAGGTTTTGTTTTGCTTGTTCGAGTTTTTGTTGTATTTCTTGCTCAAGTTGTTGCTGATTTATTTTTTGTTGCTTTTGTTCCATATTGAAAAAAAGCTTAAAGGGTTCTAACTCTTGGTCATCACTACTTGCTGCTTGTTGTTGTATTCCTTGTTTTACTTTTTGCTGTTGCAGTTGTTTCTGAACCTTTAAAGGAGAAAATTCAGAATTCAAAGCATTGATTGATTTATCATTATTATCTGTTTGTTCCTGCTGCTGTATTTCTTGTTTTTTAATTTGAGTATTAAAAATTATATTAAGTTCTTCATCAATCTGGCTAGGACTGTTTTGCTGCTGCTGTTGTGGACTTTGATAATTGGAAAATAGATCCAATGCTCCCTTCTGGTGTTCATTGAATTTTGGTATATCTTCTTGTGCATGAGCATATTGGGGAATTATCATAGACACTAAAAAAATGAAACTACCAAGCATGTATAATAATGAGGTATTGACTTTGTTCATTATAAAAAGAATCAAGATAAACATTATTAAAATTTTGAAAGAATCTTAAAGATCACTATTGCTAAATTTTTTAATATTAAAATTCCTTATATTCTATAATAAGAGATAAGAAATGGCATTCTATAACTTTTATCTCTAAATTGAAGTAATCAAAGATGGTAAAATTAGAAAAATTTTTGGTAAAGGTAATATTTATTATATTCATTGTGAATCTTAAATATCTTTGTCTTCTTATATACTTGAAAAAAATATAATATCATCTAATTCTATCATTTTAAAATTTTTTTATTTTAATATAATCTTAGAACTCATATTTAGAAAAATTACTCATTTAATTTATAAATATACTTTGATAGGTAATATTATTCTTGATTG
>DATFBJ010000302.1:0-10426 GCA_035253885.1 Nitrososphaeraceae archaeon | reverse complement strand
CAACATCACGAGTATAGGCTTCTAGCACTTTTAATGAAGTATTATTACCACCACTACTACCACTATTTCCGCTACCACTATTGCTAGGCAAATTACTACTGTTCACTTGTATACTTTAGGTAAATTGACTACATATACATCTTTGTCTAAGAAAATTCAGGCAAAATCAAAAGAACAAAAAAAAATAATAGTAATCAATAATAGTATAATTCATTGTCGAATGAAGATATTTATATAAAGGGCTTTGCAACCAGTGAAGGAACTAAAAGATTTAGAGACAATGCAATTAAAAAAGGTAAATCACGCTTACATTTTAAACCCTTTGATGATCTTTTCTTAACAAGTATTGGAATGGGCACATATTTAGGAGACCTATCAAAAGAAGACGATAAAGATATCGAAAATGCATTATATGAATCTGTAAGCTCAGGTGCCATTAATGTAATTGATAGTGCAATAAATTATAGAGCAATGAAATCAGAAAAAAGCATTGGCAGAGCAATTGCTAGCCTTGTAAATGATAGAGTAATTTCTCGTGATGAAATTTTTGTAAGTACAAAGAATGGATACATAACAAATGATGGAGATTATCCAATGATTGATGTTTGGGAATACATGCAAAGAATGTACATATCTACTGGAATTATAAAAGCTGAAGATATAAGTTCTGGATATAATGTTCTTAATCCAAACTACATAGAGAAATGCATAGAGAGATCACGCTATAATTTAAAACTTGATACTATAGATTTAGTATATATTCATAATGCTTTTGAAAGTTGGATTCGAGATGTTAATAAGAATAAATTTTTAGATATGCTTTCCAAAGTTTTTGAAATTTATGAAAAATTCCGTTCTAAAAATAAAATTAGATATTATGGAATGGCTACTTGGACATGTTTTAGAGTAAATGAAGAAAATAAAGAATATTTATCATTAGAAGAAGTATACAATATCGCTAAAAACATAGGAGGGAAGAATCATGGATTTCGTTTTATCCAACTCCCATACAATTTAGCATATAATGAAGCATTATTTTTAAAGAATCAAAAAGTAGGAAGTGAAAAAAATCTTTCAATATTAGAAGCTGCAAAAAAATTGAAAATAGGTGTATTTACCAGTATTCCCTTACTTCAAGGAAGATTATTGCAAACTAAGGTTCCAGATTATTCAGAAGGATTAACAGACAATATTATGAAATTACTTCAAATAATAAGATCAAGTCCTTCTATAATAGCTCCATTAATAGGTCAGAAAAAAATAGATCATGTAAAAAAAAATAATAAAATCTCAGAAATACCACCATTAAGTGAAGAAGAATTCAAATCAGCTATAGAAATTCTTACTAAAGGAACCTAGCAATATATTGATTATGGTAATATAGAGATATAGTATAAAAAATTATAGTTTAAGAATTAGATAATATCGGATTGTGTCATTTTTCTTATTTTTTCTTTCCATGATTGTGTAATTTCATTTTTTTCAAAAGTATCAAACAGCTTCTTTTTTACAGGATCATCATTCTTAAATGGCCTTAACCAACGAGAAGTTTCTAATTTATTATCACCTTCATAGGCAGTATCATTTTCTAATATTATACTGTCAAGGGTAAAAGAACTATCTTTTGAATCATCATTAATTTGTTTATTTGTTTCATTATTTGTAGATGCATAATATTGTTGAGTATCTGAAATTGGGTCAGATGTATTATTAATATTTGGTACACTTGGCATAATAGAGTCTTTATATTGCAAATTTAAAATTTCTTTACTGGTTTGAGTTTCAGATAGAAATTCTTGTAATAGAGACATTTGACCCATAATTTGACCTCTACCACAATCAGAAAAGCCATTTTTTTGTAGAAAAGGCATATACTTGAGCAATATTCTAAATTCTTCTAATCTAACTTTGGCATTTTCATTAGATAATACTGTCATTTATTGTTAATGGCTGGATTGTCTTAAATTAAGACTGGTTCAATTATTTTGTTAATTAAGATTGTAAAAGCTAGCTATTCCATATAGACTTTAGATAAGTGAAAAGTAATAGAATTAAAATATATTTAAGTACGGATAAAGATTTACAATTACTAAAATAATTGAATAATAAAAAATATGTTTTAGATACAAGTATTATCATTGATAAAGAAATTTCAAAGATGCTACAAAATGGAAAAATAATTGAAAAAAGTGAAATTATTATTCCTAGAGCAGTTTTAGATGAATTGCAATCTCAGGCATCAACAAATAGAGATCAAGGTTTTGTAGGTCTTCAGGAAATTCATGAAATACGAGAAGAATGTAATAAAAAGGATATTAAAATAACATTTTCCGGTGAAAGACCAGATTATGATGATATATTATTAGCAAAGCATGGAAGAATTGACTCGATAATTAACGAACTAGCATTTAAAGAGAATGCAATTCTTATTACTGCTGATTATGTACAACATTTATCAGCTTTAGCACAAGGAATAGATTCAATTTTTATCAAATATAATAATAAAATAACTCATTTTAAATTCGAAAAATTTTTTTCAGAAAAAACAATGAGTATTCATCTAAAAGAAGGAGTTTGTCCTTATGCAAAAATTGGCAGCCCAGGAAAGTTTGAACTGATAAGACTAGATGAAAAGATCATAACAAATGACTATCTTATGGAAATAATTAAGGAAATTTATGAACATAATCCATTAAATACAAATAAATTATATGAAATAAACAGAGAAGGAGCCGTTGTTATTCAATATGAAAAATACAGAATAACAATCACTAAATCTCCATTTTCTGATTCTACAGAAATTACAATTGTTAGACCAATAGTTCACTTAACCTTAGACGATTATAAATTAAGTGAAAAACTTATTACAAGATTGGAAAAGAAAGCTGAAGGAATTATTATAGCTGGTCCTCCTGGTTCTGGTAAAAGCACAATAGCAAGTAGTCTAGCAGAATATTATACCAAAAAAGCAAAAATTGTAAAAACTTTTGAATCACCAAGAGATTTACAAGTTCCTAAAGAAGTAACACAATATAGTCCT
Source organism: Nitrososphaeraceae archaeon (assembly GCA_035253885.1). Classification (GTDB taxonomy): domain Archaea; phylum Thermoproteota; class Nitrososphaeria; order Nitrososphaerales; family Nitrososphaeraceae; genus TH1177. The sequence continues at coordinate 7,386 of DATFBJ010000302.1, read as the reverse complement.
TTAGAAGGAAGTTTTGAAAATGCAGTAGATTTATTGCTATTGGTTAGACCAGATTATACTATTTTTGATGAAGTAAGAAGAATAAAAGACTTCAATGTATATGCAGATCTAAGACTATCTGGAGTTGGAATGATTGGAGTAATTCATGCTAATAGTCCAATAGATGCTGTACAAAGGTTCATTGGAAAAATAGAACTAGGTATGATTCCTCATATTATAGATACAATTATTTTTCTTCAAGGCGGTAACATAAGTAAAGTATATGAATTAAAATTAACTGTTAAAGTACCATCTGGAATGGTTGAAGAAGATCTAGCTAGACCATTAGTTGAAATATTTGATTTTGAAAATGGAAAATTAGAATATGAAATATATACATACGGGGAGGAAAATATTGTAGTACCTGTTAATGAAATAGTAGAAAAGAAAAGGACAAATACTAATAACAATATTAGAAAACTTGCAGAATCTAAGATAAAAGAAATAGTAAGAAGATTTGATCCTACTGCTGAAATTGAAATCATATCTGATAGCAAAGTAAGAATAAAAGTAGAAAAAGAAATAATTCCAAAGATCATAGGAAGAAGTGGTTCCACTGTATCTGAACTTGAAGAATTACTAGGTTTAAGAATTGATATAGAGGCTAAAACTCCTACACTTGGAAAACAGATAGATTTTCAAATAAATGAATCGGGTTCATCAATTATAATTAATACTGATAAAAAAGAAATTGGATCCAATATTGGAATTTATATCAATAATCAATTCCTTTTAAGTTCACAAATTGGAAGAAAATCAAGGATCAAAATTGATAAGAGATCAGAATTTGGAAAACAATTATTAAATGCAATATTGACTTCCACTGATATTAAACTTTTCAAAACAGACTAACAAAATAACAAAGAAATTTGAAACAATTGAAATTGTAATTATAAGAATACAACTTTTAATATATTCTAGTTTTAGAATAAACATAAAAGATTGGTTAATTATTAATTATTAATATTTGATTAACAAAAGGTTAAGGATTGCATTTCAAGGAGAGAGAGGAGCTTATAGTGAAATGGCAACAATCTTAAAATTTCCAGAATCTACTGCTATTCCATTAAAATCTTTTCATGATGTTTTTGAAACTGTTATAAATGATTTAAATGATTTAGCAGTGGTTCCTATTGAAAATTCTATTGAGGGAAGTGTAAATGAGACTTATGATTTATTATTACAGGATCAAATCTATATTTCAGGAGAAATCTTTCAAAGAATTAATCATTGTCTAATTGTAAATAAAGATTATAAAAAGATAATGAATGTATATTCTCATCCTCAAGCATTAGGTCAATGCAGAAATTATATTGAAAGTAAAAAATTAGAGCCAATTCCAATGTACGATACTGCTGGAGCGGTTAAATTTATCAAAGAAAATAAAATGATTCGATCTGCTGCTATCGCAAGCAGAAGAGCAGCTGAAATCTATGAAATGGAAATATTAGAAGAAGGAATAGAAGATAAGAAGAATAACTTTACTAGATTTTTTGTTCTTTCTAAACAACCATTAACTAAACCTTCAGGAAAAGATAGAACTTCAATTATCTTTTCATTAGAACATAAACCAGGTTCTTTATATAATATTTTAAAGGAATTTTCACAACAGAATTTAAATCTTACAAAAATTGAATCAAGACCTACAAAAGAAACTCCTTGGGAATATTATTTTTATGTAGACTTTGATGGTCATTATAATGATGAAAAAGTAATGTTAACATTAAATAGAATTAAAATCCAAACAAAATTCTTCAAGTTATTAGGATCATATCCAAAGGGTATTTTTTAATTATGTTTTCTAGTTCTAATACCAAGAGCAACAATGACTACTCCCGTAATTAATAGCATTATTTGACCAATTAAAGTAACTTCATTTGCTTTAGTAAATGCATATCCATCAACTAATATATCTGAATTTCCTATGTTATTTATTTCTATAAAATATTCTCCAGCTTCTTTGGCTGTTAAATTTAAAGAATAATCAGAGGAGGATTCTGTTAAAGTATTAATAGTTTTATTGGGATAAGTTATAGACATATTAAAAAGAGATCCAGAAACTGCTATAAATGCAGTATTTCCAATTTCCATATTTGGAGAAAGAATATCAACTGAATTTGGTTTAATAACACTATCTACATCTACTTTTACTGGAGAATTTGAAGAATAAATTGATAAAATTGCAATAGCAATAAAGATTATTCCTGCTATTAATAATCCATAAAAATAAACTGATTTTGATACCATAGATATAAAAATAAAATCATGATAACCTATTAATAGGTTAATATTTTAAAGGGTTAATCATATTAATCATCTTCTATAGACAGAATTATTAGATAGATAACCTTTTACATATACTAAAATACAGATACAAAATACACAATTTTAGTGAATTATAAAAAATATTTTCCTTTATTTATTCCATTAAGAAAAGTAACAAATGAGATTTTATGGTTATTTACACCTTAATCCTTTTTCTAAATTTTCAATATTCTTTTTCATTTTATCTATATATCCTATATTTTTTTCTTGTTCTTCTTTATTTATATTTTCAATTGGACTTAATAAGAGAACTTTACCATTTGGTATTTCAGAAGCAAAAGTTTGTGCTAATTGTTGGTTTTTTAATTCTTCAGAATAGATAGTATCAATATTAAGACTTTTAGCCAAAGAAATTATTTTAGTAATTTGTTGTGGAAGAATTTCTCCCTCTGGAGATAAACTTTCATATACAGAATGTTGAGTCAAACCATATCTATTTGCAAAGTAATGAAAAGCTTCATGAAAAGATATAAAATCTTTTAATTCACAATTAATTAACGACTTTCTGATTTGCTGATCTAATAAATTTAATTCCTTAATAAAAGAATCAGTATTTTGTCTATAATAATTAGCATTATTTGGGTCACTTTCAATTAAATTATTGCTAATTGTTTTAGAAATATTTTTAACTAGAATCGGATCTAACCAAATATGAGGATCATATATTAAATTAGAATTATCAGCTTTATCAAAATCTTCTCTAGATCCATTACTTTTAATAAGTTCTAATTCTGCACTTACATCTATCAATTTTGATTGTTTAAATTGATTAAGCCATGAGTCAAATCCTTTACTATTGTAGATAATAATATCAGCAGTATTTAATTTTGAAATATCTTGAGGAGTTGGCTCCCAATTGTGAGGTTCAGTTCCAAATGGGAGGGCAGTATTAAGTTCAATTTTTTCACCACCTATCTTTTTTGTGAACTCATGTAATGGATAAAATGATGCTATTACATTTAATTTAGAAGAATTTAATTTTTCAGATGTACCTTCTGCTTCACTACGCATTGAATAAATATAGATAACATTTAATGAAAATATAATAATAATTCCAACTAAAATAACAGGCAAGTATTGCACACTACTAATAATTTTAAATATGTATTTATATATTATATGTTGTCATTATTTCAATTACAAAAAGAAATTAATAAAATTAAGGTATAGATTATTTTTTCCTACTCTGAAAGGATGATATAAACTTATTTAAAGTAGCATAAATTTTATTTTTTATGAATTATATTGATTCACATATACATTTAAGTGATAATGAATATGCAAATTATTTAAGCCATATTCTTTTTTCATTAAGATGTCTAAAAATTACAGCATGTTCTGTAACTGTTAATCTTGCAACTTCAAAAAAGAGTATAAATTTATTTAATACTCAAAAGGATATAATTATTCAATTTATTGGAATTCATCCAGAATTTGCAATAAAAGAAAATATAGAAGGTTTCACAGAATTTTTTAATTCTAATTTACAATATATAGATGGAATTGGAGAAATAGGTCTAGATCCCACATATATTAACCAAAATGAAAAACAATATTCAATACAAAAGAAAACATTCCAATTTCTACTAGAACTGGCTGAAAAATATAATAAACCAATTTCAATTCATTCTAGAAAATCCCTTGATGATATATTACAGATATTAACATCATATAAAATCAAAAGGTCTTTATTGCATTGGTTTAATGGAAGTAAAAAACAGTTAAAACGAGCTATGGATATGGATATTTTTGTATCTTATGGTCCAGTTTTATTATATTCACAAGATAAAAAGGTTCTTTTAAGGAAGACAAATATTGATAAAATATTAGTAGAGACAGATGGTCCAGTACGATATTCAAATTGTTTTAATTATATGCCTTCATCATCAATATCTCATCTTTTTAGTGTAATTAAATGCATAGGTGATACTTTAAATTTGGATTTTGAAAGTACATCAACCTTACTAAAAAACAATTCAGAAAATTTTTTATTAAAGAAAATTTGAAAGAAAAAGAAAAAGTAGCAGCAACCATTGAACTAATATACTATTTATCAGATAAATAAAAATAAATTTGGGTTGATTTGAATGAAACAATTGATTGAACATTTTCATTTTCAAATTAATAATTCTATATATAGACTAATTTCATTTAAGAGTCCTACTTATTTACTCTAAAAAAGAAGTTATCATCAGGCGGGAGGTAAAATCTCTCTTACAGACAAGAATTTGAATGATACATCTGATTGATCCCATTTGAACACAGTTTTTGGACTTCCCCATGTATATAATTGATCCCATGTGCCGCCACATTTTTCAGGTCCGTTATTGCCTCTTTCTCCAAAGCCACCTTCATCCGTAAATTCATAGACTTTTTCCCATTGCCCATTACTATTTTTATCAATCCAAAATTCTTGCTTTACTCCTTTGTCACCAGGCAGATTATAAATTACTCCTTTAATTCCAAGCCATTTACCAACTATAGAAGATAGATCTTCATCATTTACTCCAGGTGAATCTACTAAGCTTATATGCCACATTTCTTTTTTAGCCTTTATTTCTCCATCAAATCCAATGTTAAATTTAGGTGTTGCACCTCCACATCCTCCATGATTACTGCTATCATCTATAGACCTTGAAGAGAAACTATATCCCATTCTTAAATCATCGGCATTATTAAGCTTAAAGTAACCTCCCATTTCTATATTCTTCCAATCATTTTCTTTATACCAGTGACCTTTGGCAGATAATTCCCTCAAATTATATGTTGACATATTGTTTTCATCAAATTTACCTTTAGAATCACTTGTATATGCTACGAGTCTTACCTTATCTCCTGGAATTGGAGACCAGCTTCCATCAGGATTCTTTTTTATATCTTGTATATTTCCTTTCATTTCAAACCTTGGGTCTGCCTTCATATCATCCATATTCATAAACCATTCTTCTCCTCCAGGTTTGGTTAGATAAATTTGCTTTACTCCGAATTTATCGACAATAGGATTGTCTGTCTGTGAAGCTGTTTTGATTGTGGTAGAAGATGATGATGAGATAGGTGGAGATGTACCCAGAGCTTTAGTTATTGTGAATTCATCTGCCTTGTTTCCAGTTAGATCATAAAATGTTCCAACTAACTTGTTTGAGGTATCTCTACTTACATCAATATTTAAATGACCAAATTTTCCAAATTGTTTAGCATTAAATTCAGGTTGTGCTCCAAGAGAATGAAGTGAAACTCCACCAGTACCAGCGGTAATAAATATAGGAGATCCTACTTCATTATAGATATTTGGATTCTTATTAACTATTATTGGCTTATCTGAATCAGCTTCATTGAATTGTAATGGGAAAGTTCTTTGATAATTATGATTATGTCCTTGAAGAACTAGATCTACATGATACTGATCAAATAATGGATGATAAATATCTCTAAAACTGGTTAGACCTGCATGTTTAGTTGAAGCTGCATAAATTGGTTTATGATAATATACTACTATCCAGTCAATATTTGGATCTTTCGAGGCCTTTTCTAATTCCTGTTTAACAAAATTAAATTGTTCTGAATTTTCAGAATATGATGTTTGAGCTGACATTACTAAAAAGAAAACATTTCCTTTAGTGAATGAATAATATTGCTTATCCAAATTGAAATGATCCAAAAATTGTACTGTAATTTCTGGTCCTTCTTCTTCGTCACTATCATGGTTGCCTATACTAATGTTCATTCTGTCATTTATTGGTGAAATAGTTTCTAGCCAACAATCTGCATCACTTTCATATGAATAATCACCTAATCCCAATGCTAATTCTGACTCCTTGGATAGTATAGATTGTACATTTTTATCAGTATTAGAGTTACACCCCCAATCTCCTGCCGCAGCAAAATTGAATGGAACAAAACTATCTCCTGTTGGTGGAGGTGGAGGTGGTGTTTCACTTGCTGATACTAGAACTGTTACTTGAGCAGTTGAAGTCTTGTCACCTTTCTTTGCTACTACTTGGAATACTAACTGGGTATCAGTTTGGATATTTGGTGCTGTGAATTGTTTTTTGGTTGTATCTATATTATTAAGTGTTACAGTTGGACCAGAAATTTGATTAATCGTTATTGTATCATAGTTTGAAGATCCGGAAGCATCCAAAACAACATTATTTGTTCCACTCTGGACCTGTGTTGGTGCTACAAGTTTAGCAACTGGATCTTGTCCTGTAGGGGGAGGCGGAGGTATAGTTGTTGGTAGATCATTTATAGTAATTGTGCAAACTTTTGTACTATTTAAAATAGTAAAGCCTGCACACTCATGTTTGAATTTAGTATCATAACCTTCAATACCAACTATTTGAACAAAATATTGTCCGGGTTTAAGTGCTATTACCTGTGCTAATGGTGATTGCGCTGCTTTTAATGAAGAAGGAGATGCCTGTGTACCTAAAATATTTATTGTGAAATCAGAGGCTTGTTTAGTACCATTATTATCATTGATTACATCTGTTCTTAAAATCAAGAATCCAGTAGCATTATCAATTGGAGGAGCTTCAGGATCCGGTACACATTGTTGTGTTGTTTGGTTAAGATTTTGACTTGCAGCAGGGCGTTGGCCTGGTGGACATGTTGGAGGTGGAGGTGTAGTGGGGGATAAATCATTTAGAGTAATTGTGCAAACTGTAATATTATTTAAAATCGTAAAGCCCGTACACTCATTTTGGAATTTAGTATTATAACCTTCAATACCCACTACCTGAGTAGAATATTGTCCTTGTCCTATTTCTACTAGTTGGGCTAACGGTGATTGCGCTGCTTTAAATGAAGAAGGAGATGCCTGTGTACCTAAAATTTTTATTGTGAAATTAGAGGCTTGTTTAGTACCATTATTATCATTAATTACATTTGTTTTCAGCAATAAGAATCCAGTCGGAGTATCAATACTAGGTGGTGTTTGTGTATCTGGCGTCTCTATAGGTGGTAATTGTGATGGTGGTGGTATTGGTGTTTGTGTATCTGGCGTCTCTATAGGTGGTAATT
>DATFBJ010000301.1:0-2108 GCA_035253885.1 Nitrososphaeraceae archaeon | reverse complement strand
AATAAAAAAGAAACCTATTTGAATTTTAACTTACTTTAATGATATATTTGTATAAATGTTATGATTATATATTTATTTATGTTATTCCTGGTAATTCATTTTGATTTACTGCTCTATTGAAATAATTCATTTGTTTTTCCATAAACCTCTTTCGCTTTTCTTCTTCTTCTAATTCTGATAGATCAATAAATGATAAATTAATTATTTCTAATAAAACTTTTAGAATTGCTTGAGAAGTTTTAGGTTGAATAACATTTGGATTATCAATTTCACCTAAAAGACAGATTCCATCTAAATTAAATTCTTGAGCTATTCCTAAAATTAATCCATTAAAACCAGTTATCTGCCCTTCGTCTTCTAATATCTGTAAATTTAATTTATCTAACAGATTGAACATTTCTGGTTTATTTACTGCACCATAGACTAATTTTTCTATTGTATTAATTGGTTTTAGAGATGCCCCAACAGAATATAGAATTTTGACATTGAACATTTCTGCAATTTTTAGAACTTCATAGCATAATTCATATAATCTTCTTGGATCTGAAGGATTAAAATCTCCTGTAAAGAATATTATATTATATTCTGTATTTTCATAAAATTTATAGCTTGATTGTATATAATTTATGATTCCTTTTTTATATGTTACAGACGGTGGCCAGAAGGAATATATTTCAGCAAAAATTTTCGTATTTATTTTCTTAACCAAGAAATTTAAGCATAATCCTGCGACATTTCCCATATCTGGTAATGCTGCTATAAGAATTGGTTTATTGTTAAATTTTGGTTTATAATGAATTTTTATCCCTAACAATTCTATATTAATATATTATATAATTTTGAATTTATAATTAACTAATAATATATAATATCATTATGATAATTCTAATTCAAATCGCAATTTTTATTAGTGGTAAATATTCTTCTTGTATTTTTTGTAACCACTCTTCTAAATATTTCAAGTTAGTGATCCAAAAAGTTTCTATAATATCGGAGAATTATTGTAATTTCATATTAATTCTTTGATATTAAATTATCTTTAGAAATTAAAATCTAATAATGTAATATAATCTTGAACTAATTTATCATAAATAATGGTTTAGTATTAATTAAAATAATTTGTTATAAATGGAATTCTTGGTAATGAAATTATATAAATAATCGGAGAGGTTATTTAGAAGTTTCTAAAAGTTGATTTATCATATTCCATTCAATAAAGGCTGCAACTATCAAAATAGATACTACTATTACGATTTCTATTATAGTATATTTAAGCAGTACTTTCCAAGAATTCTTTTTAAAAAGATCATAAATAAGCATTCCACTTCTTGATATCGCTAGACCATAAGAAAAAATTTCCATCATGCCAAATGGAGTAATAAGAATTGCTAGTGGAGAAATATTTTGCAATGTTGTATTTTCTAAAGCCATTGCATTAAAAACTAATCCTGTACCAAATCCAGAAAATATTCCAATTCCTACACCAATACCAGGAATAAACATGGACAATGCAATTAGAACATTGTTCTGGAAAATGCCAATTTCATTTATTCCTTTAATTTTTGTTTCAAATTGTTCTTTTATTAATGATGATTGTTCTTTTTCAATATTTACTTTAGAACCAATACTATAAGAAATAAGAAAAACTATCATACCAATAGCTAAATAATAAAGACGTTTCTTCAATTTTTATGTTAATATTATTTAACTTTAATATTTTTGTATTGAACTTATAATAGAAATGTAATTAAATGAGATAATTCTATTGTAATAGTTTATAGTTGTCTTTTCAGAAAGAGGTATCAAATGCATTGTCTTATATTACTGCAAATGGATATCAAATACATCCTGAAGCATTTAAAATTTTAAAAAACCTTAATTCTAATATAATGGATGTAATCCAAAAAGTTGTTAGATTTAAGAAAACTCAAAATGATGATAATAATAATATTATTCTTATAGAGGATTTTCGAAATTTTTGTACTATAAATATTTCTACAGAATATGATGATCTAAGTGCAGATTCATCAATAAAATTATCGCATACTACATTAAAACAAAATAATGGAATTCAAGAATTGAAAAATATCTCTACACAAAAAAATATA
>DATFBJ010000300.1:0-2173 GCA_035253885.1 Nitrososphaeraceae archaeon | reverse complement strand
AAACTCAATATTGAAAGGTAAAAAGGTAACAGGATTTACAGACAGTGAAGAAAGTGCTGTGCATCTAGAGAAAGTAGTTCCATTTTTGTTAGAAGATCGTATGAAAGAATTAGGTGGGAAATTTGAAAAAGCTGAAAATTTCAAACCCTTTGTTGTAACTGATGGAAAGTTGATTACAGGTCAGAATCCTGCATCGTCATTTGTTGCAGCACAAAAAGTAATAGAAATGTTAGGAAGAAATTAAGATGATTAATTGCTAGTAGAATGAAAATATGGATCAAAACTCAACTATTTATCTAAATAAGATGATAACTACAATAACAAGGAAGGTAATTTTAATAGGATCATCATATAAATAACCTAATTGATACATTCAGTTAAACTATATCTTATTCTATTGATACAATTCGTGATTCTATTTTAGAATATTGAAAAAGAAATACTCAATTTGTTTCATTTTTAATAACTTTTTTAAATTTTAATTCAAATGCAATTTGTTGAATAAACAAAGTTATTTTTGATTATAATACAATCACAATAATCAATATTTATAGTAATTATTATTTACTAAATCTATTTATTTATCTATTATTTGATAAAAAGAATATGAGTAATGGAACTACTTTTCTGGTCTTTTATAGATTTAGACCTTTAGATTCTGAAGAGAAAAATATAGCTAAACAAGAATGGGAAGATATTAAAAATAGCTTGCCTGACAGTATAGAATTAATTGGTGAATTCAACCATGCATGGGGAACAGAATATAACGGATTTTTGATGTTTCAATCTGAAACGAGTGATAGGTTTTTTGACTGGTGGTCTGAATTCAAAGACAAAATCAGATGGTATGTTGAAAAGACTCATACAATAGTAGCAAGAAGAAGGTAAAATAATAATAATCACTTTACCTTTTAATATAACTTAATAATTATTGCAGATTGATAGTTTTAATTTGCGGATTACCTGGAACTGGAAAGACCTTTTTATCTAATAAACTTTCTAAATATATTAATAGCACAGTATTATCTACAGATAAAATAAGGAAGGAGTTAATACAAAAACCAACTTATACTCCATGGGAAAGAGCCTTAATTTATGATGTATTATTTCTATTAGCAAGGTATTTGCATTCTTCTGGAATTAATTGTATCTTAGATGGAACTTTTAATATGGAAAAGTCTAGAAGAGAAATAAAAGATTTACTAAATTTATCAAATAATCAATTTTATATAATTGAATGTATTTGTCCAGAAGATTTAATTATTACTCGACTATTATTAAGAAAAGATGATTATTCTGATGCCACTGTTTCAATATATTTAAAGATGAAAAAGATTTATGAGCCAGTTAAACAAAAACATATATCAATAAATACTTCTAAACCACTTAATAGGAATATTGATAGAATTCTAAGATATATTTATGGATCAACCTATAGCAAAGTAATTGAGAATTATTAAGAAAAGTAAATAATACTCTAAATAAAAAAAATTATTAGAGAATATTTATATTTAATTTTATATTTTTTTCTCTATTTTTTTGGTGGTTACGTTATGTTAATAAATTTGATTTAGCTATAAAGGTTCTCTATCATATACCATACTATTTGTCAGAAATAGAACATCCAGCGATGTTGTTATATATTCTTTATTTTATTGACGAAATCTCTATTCTGTTCCATGTGAATACATATTTTACTTCTTTTCATCTTTAAAAATGATAATACTTAGAACTTTTCTAAAAATAATGATCTTTTTGTTTATGGCGAAATCCCAATTATTTTTGGAGGATAATTATCAATTATGTTGACTAGAATATAGATCATAAAAACAATTGAAAAGCCTGAAAATGCATATGACATAATTTCTTTTAATAAAAAAGGTTTACTTTTACCTTTATGAGATAAAGAAAATAATGTCATGAAAATAATAATATTTCAATATATTTTTATTTTTAAAAATATTTTATATGTAAACTTTTCCTTTTTTTCTTCCCTAATTCTAAAATATAACTTTATTATATAATAATTTTCTAATCCTAAATATAGATTAACAATTAATATAATAATGTAATATTGAATTTCTATAATAATTTGATTCATGATATAAATTTAAATATTATTCATGATATGTTTCTATTTGGATCGTATTATGAGTAATATTGTATTTTTTTT
>DATFBJ010000299.1:0-8041 GCA_035253885.1 Nitrososphaeraceae archaeon | reverse complement strand
GTCAGCAATTTTGTCTTTTTATATCTTCCAATCAAATAAAAAGGACGAGATATAGTTTTAATGGAATAATCATTACTATTATTATTACTAGAGATGAAAACATCAATTTTAATATCAGGATCAATAAGATTTAATTTTTTTTTTGACATGGATTTAAATTTATTTCTTATTTCAAAATTAAAATCAGATTTTATATTTTCTATATCTTTTAACTTATAATGTGACCTTATATAGTCCTCTTTATCAAACATAAGATATGGTAGTGAGCTTCCAATTGAAAATGAATCATAATCATATTTTTCTTGAAAATCAACTACATGATAAATTCTCTTTACAATTTCATCAATCTCATAAAAAATACCGTTACAAATGAAACAGTCACTAATAGTTTTTTTAGTGTCTTGTTTTATTTCAGGAAAATTTCTTCTTAAACAGAAATGACACAATGAATCATGAAAATTGAATACTTTTACACGGTTTAGATATTTTGATTTATTATTATTATTATTATTAACCAAAGCCAAATCGTCTTAACATTCCATGCATTTGTCTACCTTTTGCTTGTTTCATCATTGTTTTTGAATTATTATACTGTTTTATCATATCTTTGACTTCATGTTCTGTAATTCCAGAACCACGAGATATTCTTTTTCTTCTTGAATCGTTAATAATATTAGGATCTTTTTTCTCATTTTTTGTCATTGATTGAATTATAAATCGCCATTTCTCAATTTTTCCTTGGAGTACATCTAATTGATCATCTTTTATCATTCCAGATAACCCTGGTAAATTTTCTATAACGTTTCTAAAGCCCATTTTACTAACGTTTTCCATTTGAGAATAAAAATCCTCAATGGTCATTTTGCCGCCTAACAGTCTCTTAGCTTGATTTTGGTCTGCTTCTAGTTCTAAACTTTTTGCCATATCTAAAAGAGCTTTGATGTCACCCATACCAAGCAATCGCCCAACAAATCTTGTTGGCGAAAATAATTCTAAATCATCCAAACGTTCTCCTGTACCAATAAAAATAATTTTTGCTCCCGTAGCAGCTGAGGCTGCCAAGGCACCTCCACCTTTTGCAGTGCCATCTAGTTTTGTTATAACTATTCCTCCAATAGGAGCAGCATCATGAAATGCTTTTGCTTGACTATATGCTTGCTGTCCTATCGTTCCATCTATAACTAAAAGAACAAGATCAGGCTTTGTAACTTGATGCATTTGATTCATCTCTTCAAGTAATCCAGATTCTTCTTTATGTCTGCCTGCTGTATCGATAATAATCACATCATATTCTTGATTATCAAAATATTGTAAACCATTTTTTACTATTGAAATTGGATTCTTATTTTCTTCTTCTCCATATACTTCAACTTTAATCTTTATACAATTCATTTTTAATTGGGTTAAAGCACCAGGTCGCCAAGTATCTGCACCAATTATTCCCACTTTATAGCCATGTCTTGAAAGCCATCTAGCAATTTTAACTGTACAAGTAGTTTTACCACTTCCTTGGATTCCCAACATCAATATTATATTTTTTTTACCAGGTTGAAAATGAAAGGAATCTTCTTGGATTGATCGAGCTTTTTCTACATTAATAATTTGGTCACCGCTATAACCCAAAAGAGAAGAAATTTCATTGTATAAAATTGTAATAATATGATCTTTTTTTGTTAATCCTTTAGGAGGCTGCTCATTCAATGCTCGTTCTTTAAGATTTTTTGTTATAGAAAGAACGAGTCTTACATTAACATCTGATTGTAATAATGATCTTTGAATATCTTTACATAGTGAATCTATAAGTTCTTCATTTATATCAGACGCTCCAACTATTTTTTTTAAAGCACTTCTTAGGCCTGTTCTAAGATTATCTAACATTTATTTACTTATCTAATAATACAATGTCCGATATTTCTACTATACCTCTTTGTCCATCCCATCTTGTCTCAGATTTTCTAATCTCTAATCTTTTTTTGAAAATAGGACAATCTAGAACTAGTGTTTCTGCTTCACCACCTTCAAAAGATATGTTAAACCCATATTTCCTACTCAAGAGAATTAGGGTTTGCAGATTTTCAGGTGTTATAATAGTTCCAAGCCAATTGGCTTCAAGACCCATTGCAGAGACTCCAATAATTTGAATTATAAAATTATTAGTCAATAATTTATTCATATAATTATACGGATCAATTTGCCATATTGGTGAAATTAGTTTTAACCTATGCTTTTTGCAAATATTATTAAATTTATTTTTTTGGAAATTTGAACTTATTCCTCCATGAACAATTCCATTTATATCAAATTCATTTTTTGCTTTTTCAATTAAGTTATCTAATTCTTTGCATTCCTCTTCGATTGAAGATGAATTAATATTTCTTGTGATGATTGGAATTTGTAATACTTGAGACTGGATTTTAGTAATCCAGATATTAGGATAATGAAATAAATAACTATCTTCTGAATGGGGAATCAAAGTTAATAGAGATTGGATTGATAATCCCGATTTTTTAGCCAAATATAAAGAAAAAGTGCTATCCTTCCCTCCAGAAAATAAACAAGCAACTTTCAAATACAAATTTTAAATCAATTATTACCCAATATTTACTATAATATCAGTATAATCAAAAATTAAAAATCAAAAAATAAAATAATAATATTAAAGATATTTAGAGGGTTCAGCTATTTCAGGAAATAATCTTACTAATTTTTCATGTTTTTCTAGAAAATTAAAGCCCATTTGAGTAGTTTTATACAATCCAGTAATTTTTGAGTATTCTATAAGACCACTTTTTATGGCTAAGGAGAGGTAACGAATAACTTGAGAGTGGGAGACAGATGCCTTATTCATTATAGCAGTTTGATATTCCCAATTATATTTTGCACAGCGAAGAATTGATGCAATCACTTCTATATCTGCACGGTTTCTCATTTAATTCTCAAAGAATCCTCCATTTCCTATGGATAAGTCTCAATTATTTAAAATAAAAAATCATTTGACAATTAATCGAAACAAAATGGTATATAAAATTTATAATCATTATTGTTTTTTTATAGAATAATTATTAACACCTCAGTAACTCATAATCTTCTTCATAAACAAAATGTGTATCAGACGGCTCTTCCTATACTTCATCGGTGTTTGTTGAATTGCTTATTAGTATTATATTTTAAATATATTAATAAATACATTTGCAAGAGTAAGTAAGGTATATTTTTAATAATAAATCAAGTTCTATAACTTTTCATTTTTATTATCCTTAGACTTTTAATAGAGCATGATATCTGCTAGGATAGTAAAAACAAATGATCCTCTTGTTATTGAAGATATGAACGTTCCAAAGCCAAAGAATGCTCAAGTTTTAGTTAGAGTAAAAGCAGCAGGAATTTGCCATAGTGATTTGCATTTATGGGAAGGTGGTTATATGGGTGCAGGAGGAAAATTTATGAAAGTGGAAGACAGAGGAGTACATTTCCCTTTAACTCCTGGCCATGAAGTTTCTGGAATTATTGAAGATATAGGAGAATCAGTTCTGCATTTTCAAAAAGGCGACAAAGTATTGGTATATCCATGGATAGGTGATCAGCTATGTCGTTCATGTAAAGCAGGTGATGAGCATTTATGTGAAGCACCCCAAACTCTTGGAATATATCAAGATGGTGGTTACTCAGATTTGATCTTAGTTCCTAATTACAAGTATCTTATTAAATTACAAGAAATAGATTTTAACTCATCTGCTTCTCTTGCTTGTTCTGGATTAACCGCTTATACTGCAATTAAAAAATCTTCGGCAATGCCTGGAGAGAATTTAGTGATTATTGGTGCAGGAGGATTAGGACTTATGGCAGTTCAAATTGCCAAAGCTATAACAAATGCTACCATTATAATTATGGATGTAGATGATGAAAAATTAAAAGAAGCTAAAAAATTGGGAGCAGATATTACAGTAAATTCCATGTCTTCAGATCCCATAAAGGAAGTCAAAGATATAACTAATGGAAAAGGTTGTGAAGTATTAGTAGATTTTGTAAATAATAATAAAACTGCTCCAACAGCCATCGAGGTTTTGAGAAAGAGAGGAAGATATATTATGGTAGGTCTGTTTGGTGGTTCATTAGAATTGAATTTGCCTCTTGTTCCGCTTCGAGCTTTTAGTATAACTGGAGCATATACTGGAGGGTTTAATGATTTGGTAGAATTGGTATCTTTATTTAGAGCTAGCAAAATCAATTCAGTAGTCTCTAAATATTATAAATTAGAGGAGGCTAATCAAGCTTTGCAAGATTTAAAAAACCGTAAGATTATAGGAAGAGCTGTTTTTAATCCATAAATTTTTGTATCCCGCGAGCAGGATTTACCCCATAATAACTTTACAGTTATTATGTTTGAGCCTGCGACAATTCGGTTTCTGAATTAATGTTAGCCTGATAGGCTGAAAATACGATTAGCTACATTAGCCAACTACTACAGCCGAAAGCTCTACCAGGCTGAGCTATCGCGGGATGATTGTTTTTCTTGTACCTTTGATATATAATTGTGACTCATCTCAAAAGTAGAAAATTAAATAATAACAAATTACTATTATTATTATAGAAGATACTTGGAAATATTAAATGAAGAATAAGATATTATTTTATCAATTCCAGCTCGTTTAAGCGAATAAATTAGATTTAAAATAAACCATATCTCATCTAATACTCCAATTTTAGATGCAGCTTTTATCATAGAATATTCTCCTGAGACAATTTGAACAACTATTGGAATTTTACAAAAATTTTTAATTCTATATATTAGATCAAGAGAAGATATTGCAGGTTTAATCAAAACCATATCAGATCCTTCATAGATATCCATTTCAATTTCTCTTTGAATTTGTCTTGGATTATTATAAGATACTTGGTATGTGGATTTATCTATTTCATTGGCGTTAGTATCAAAAAAAGTTTCTGATCTAAAGGGTTTGTATAGGGAAGAAGATTGTTTTGCAGAAAATGAAAGAATTTTTATTTTATTATAACCATTTGAATCGAGTGTTTGTCGAATTTTTCTGACTTGTCCATCCATCATAGAAGATGGTGCTACTATATCTACTCCTGCCCTTGCATGACTAAGTGCAATCCTAGATAGTAATTCGATTGTTAGATCATTATTAACTACTCCTGCTGATGCTGATTTTTTACCCTTCTTTTTTTCTAATAATCCACAATGACCTGTTTTATTATATTGGCATACACAAACATCAGTTATAACAGTAATTTTGTTTCCAAAATTTGATTTGATTAATTGTAAAGAGTTCTGTACTACTCCATTTTTGGAGATCGATGATGTTCCTATATTATCTCTTAATCTAGGTATGCCAAAAAGAAGAAGAGAATGTATTCCATGATCAACAATCTTTTCCACTGTCTCTATGATCTTTTCATATGAGATTTTAAAAATTCCAGGCATATAAGATAGTTCCTGAAAATTATTGTTGCTGTTGTTATTTTCATCAATAAATAAAGGAAATATCAGGTCACTTTTTTGTAAATTAAATTGTTTAGAAAATTCATAATAAATATCGTTATCAAATCTGTTCTTTAACATTTAATTTTCTTCCAATTAAACTATTTTATTTTATGTACATGTATTTCATTGTTTTGCAAAATAAAATCAATAATTATTATTTTTTATCTACAAAATCTTTCTTATCATTATCATTGCCATTATTATTATTATTATTTAAAGTCCATGGAAACCATCTACCAACAATTTTTCCCCAGTCGATTCTAAGATATAAAAATATAATTAAAATTAATATGCTAATACTCACTCCAACACCTATATACAAATAAATTGGATTTGTACTCTCAGCTGTTAACACTTGTACTACTGGTCTTCCCAAGATCGCACTACCAAACACAATAAGCTCATTGAGAATGAATTTTCCAATAAAAGTGGCTATTGCAAATTTGGCTGGATTATATTTTGCTAATCCAAGGGGAATATAGACTAGATCATCTGGAATAGGAGTCAATGCTGCAGCAAATGCACCAGGCCATCCATATTTAGATAGCAATTTTTGTAAAGGGAGCATTCTTTTTTTTGCTTTTGAGCTTAAAATTACATTTCTGCCATAATAGCTAACATAAAAAATTATTAATTTTGCTATTACTGCGCCGACTGCACTTGAAAGAGAGACTAGGTGAGGATCAAGATTTTGATTAATTCCTGCTGTAAATAACACCGGAAAATAGGGAACAGGGATAAAGAGGATTATGCTAGAAAAAAATGTAATGATTAAGATTCCGATATATCCATACTCTTCATATCCATCAAAAAAAGAGAGTATTTCGTTAATTCCATCCAAATATTAACCCTCCTATCTGATTATTTTTTGTGTAATTTAAGTCAATAATTTCAACTACAATACAACTTATCGTAATTTCTAAATTTTAAATGTCATATCCAGTACACACAAACTATTCATTAGAATAATAATATAAATATTAATATGCTTTAGCAAAGATAACAGTTTTTTTAGAATGTGCTTTGCAATAAATACATTTATTTTCTGAATCTGGTTTATTATTAAATGGAACAAGTCTAATATCAGCACCAGTCTCATTCTTTATGTTATTTTCACATTCTTCTTTTCCGCACCAATCTGCAATAATAAACCCACCTTTTTCTCTTAAGATAATCTTCATTTCTTCATAATCAGAAACTTTTACAATATTATTGTCTTGTATTTCTTTAGCCTTCTCAAATAGAAATCTTTGAATCTGGTCAAGATAGAAATATACACGATCAGAACAGTCATCTCTATTAATTAATATTTTTTCTCCTGTATCTCTTCTTACAATTTCTAAATTTTTATTTTTTATATCTCTTATTCCAATATTAATTCTCAATGGAACTCCTTTAATTTCCCAATCGTTAAATTTCCAACCTGCAGTATACTCTTCCCTATCATCAAGAATAACCCTAAATTCTTTTTTCTTGAGCTCATCCAATAATTTTTTCGACTCTTCAATAA
This sequence comes from Nitrososphaeraceae archaeon, assembly GCA_035253885.1. GTDB lineage: Archaea > Thermoproteota > Nitrososphaeria > Nitrososphaerales > Nitrososphaeraceae > TH1177. Next base: position 1,025 of record DATFBJ010000299.1, on the reverse strand, counting down.
CTATATCTCGATCCTTGTTCTTGAAAATTGGGACTATGACTAATTGAATTGGAGCAATTTTAGGGGGTAAGATTAATCCTTTATTATCTCCATGCATCATAACTAATGCTCCTATTACTCTCCATGATAGCCCCCATGAAGTCTGCCATCCAAAATATTGTTTTGAATCCCGACCTAGAAACCGGATTTCAAATGGTTTTGAAAAATTTTGACCTAAATTATGAGAAGTTGCCATTTGTAATGCTTTTCCATCTGGCATCAAAGATTCAAGTGTGGTAGTATATAACGCCCCAACAAATTTTTCTTTTTCTGTTTTTACTCCTCTAATTGTTGGAATAGCGAGAGAGTTTTCTATAATACATTGATAATAATCCAAGATCAAGAAGACTTCTGCGTCGGCTCCTTTCCTATTTTCATGTACAGTATGACCTTCTTGCCATAGAAACTCAGAGTTTCTTATGAAAGGTTTAGTAGCCTTGATTTCTGCCCGTAAAGCAGAATTCCAAAAATTAATTTTTAATGGAAGATCTCTATAACTCATTATCCATTTGGAAAAAATTTGATATGCAAGAGTCTCTGATGTCGGTCGAACAGCTAATTTATCTGTTAATTCATTATTTCCTGCTTTGGTAACCCAAAATACCTCAGGAGTAAAGCCTGTAAAATGTTCCTTTTCTTTTGATAAAAGACTTTCTGGAATAAGAATAGGAAGAAATCCATTTTGATGGTCTGATTCTTGTAATCTTTTATCTAATAATTCTTTTATTATCTCCCAAATTCTATATCCATATGGTTTAAGTATAATAAAACCCTTGACTGGAGAATAATCTACTAGTCCTGCTTTGGTCACCACTTGAGTATACCATTCACTAAAGTCACTTTCTTTTGTAGTTGTGATTCCAATCTCTTTTAATTCAGACAATAAAATCCCTTAATTCGATTGATCGATTGATTCAATTAATGATGATGATCATTATAATAATGGTTCACCACGACAATATACCTTTCCAGATATTCTGCTATGA
>DATFBJ010000298.1:0-2318 GCA_035253885.1 Nitrososphaeraceae archaeon | reverse complement strand
CATTCTGATAAACCTGTACATATATTGCTGGTCGGGCCCCCCGCATCAGCAAAGACATTATTTATGCTTGAATTTTTAAATTTAGAAAGATCATATTTTACTTTAGGTAGTCACAGTACCAAAGCAGGAATGATTGACTATTTATTTAATCATCGTCCTAGATATTTACTTGTAGATGAAATAGAACATATGCCATATAAGGACCAGACATCATTGTTAAGTATCATGGAGACCGGTATCTTAACAGAAACTAAGTCACAAAAGACTCGTAGCACACAATTAAAAACTTGGGTATTTGCAACATGTAACAATAAAGAAAAATTATTATCTCCTCTTCTTTCTAGATTCATTATTTTTCATTTAAAACCATATAATCGAAGTAAATTTATAGAAGTATCAAATGGAATCCTCGTCAAAAATGATATTCCATTTGATATTGCTAATGAAATTTCAGAAGTCGTATGGAACAGATTAAAATCAAAAGATATTAGAGATTGTATAAAAATATCTAGATTAGCAAAAACAATAGAAGATGTTGAATGGATTGCAAAAACTTTGAATCAATATAGAAAATAAATAGTAAATCGTTGAGTTTTTATTACTTAGTCAAGTAGGTGAGTTATCATTTGTTTCTTTCAAAGCTCTTTTTCTTAGAATGAATGCAATTATTATTAATCCTATTAAAATAGATAAAAAAGTAAAAAAAACTGTTTCATTTACTACTGTCCCAGCAGGAAGTATTGCTAATATTATAAAAAATGGATTCATATCTTTTTAAATAGAATAAAAACTTATTATATTGCTTTCTAAATATACTTATTTTTTATTTATTATAGATATATTTAGAGCAAAATAAAATTTTTTTATAATATGATTCCTATTTATTTATCAAAAGTATTAGATTATAAAACCTAGACTAACATCCAATAGATAAATTATATGAAATATGTCTAAAATAAATAATGAGAAAGACTCTATTTTCAAAGGAAAACATGCTCATTCAACAGAATATAGACGCTTAATATGGGAAATGATAGTTTGGCCTTTAATTATAGAAAAGAATAGGCCATATTTTTATAAAGATGAATATCAATTAAAAAGAATCAATTTTTCTAAAGAAAGTAATATACCTTCTTCTAAGCTCTCTGGTGGTTTAATATCCCTTGTGGTAAAAGGAATTCTAATTAAAGAAGAAAATATTTATTCACTACATTACAGGTTAATTCCTTATTTGAGAAAAAAAGCTACCTTAACTTATGGGCAAGCATTAAAAGAAACTTATACAAAGTAATAAAGTTATAATTTGCTATTGAAGAAAATATTTCTTAAAGGTGGGGAAGGGATTTGAACCCTTATATATTCGCTTTCAACTATTCTGCAGGCGAACGCATAGCCGCTCTGCCACCCCACCAATAATAATAATTAATCCTAGAAAGAGACTTATAAATTTGATTTCTTTCCCATACAAAAAGACAATTCTAAAAGAAAAATTTTAATTTATTTGACTAATTTTTTCCATTAAAATAATTTTTTTCCAAAAATATTTATTCATTTTTTATATGTATTTTTATAGGCAAGTAAAATATCATCTGATTTTACTGTTTTTCTGCCAGCATGATTAGCAAGATCTATAGCGTTGTTAGATATGTTATTTGCAATTTCCTCAAGGATTTTCCTTAAAGTATCTGATGCCTCATCACTGACTCTTTCTGCACCTGCTTTTTTTATTATTCTATTCATTACAGCTAATCCAAATTCAGTGTTATTAGCCATAGTATAAAAAATCTAAGGATATTTAAAAATCTAATTGATAATTTTTACAATATATTTCAAAAAAACAAAAAAAGAGGTTAAAGCAATTTTTCTAATATGGACTTTCTAATTTTTGCTGACCTTAAGGACATTGTAAAATATATATCTATTATTTCATCATTATCAGGATTTCTATTATGTCTTTGAAAAAACTTTTCTAAATAATTACCAATTATTATTCCTACAATCAATCCATATGTAAAATCCTCTATATTACCTTGGGATGGGATAAGACTTTTAGAAAAACTGATCAATTTATCTATATTTAAAGAATGAAATTTAAGTAACGATTCTAGTTCTTTTTTATCTGATAAACTTAAGCCCAGAATTTATTTAAAATTATTTTGCTATATATTTTTAATTATTATACTGTTTAACATATGACAAGGAAATAAAAAATGAATAAATTCTACCCAGTTAGATTTATGGTATATCTATATAACCAACAATTTTTACCTTCAGATGCAAATTTAATCTTAAAAAAAACGAGGGAATTAACCCATCCA
>DATFBJ010000297.1:0-2568 GCA_035253885.1 Nitrososphaeraceae archaeon | reverse complement strand
TTCAATAAAAACATTTCTATAACTATTGGAATAAATCCATTTTCTAAAATTAGTATAGAGTTTGTATTCTTATTTTTTATTATTCTATCTCCTTATTTTTTAATATTTATTTACTCTACATGATATATAGACACTAATTCTTCATATAGCCTTACTGATTTAATATTGGTACATTCTAACGTTCCATATCTGGATAATTCTCTGCCAACAGGAAATTAGTTCTAGATAATTTCATCTAATTTTATCACTATAATATACTTTAAGCATATATTACATATGACTAATACAAATAACAAAAACTTACAGCTAGGGATTCATGATTGTTATCAATTCATATTTATTTATTTTATTATATTAAACTTCAAATAGATTACAACAAAATTAACCTTTATTAATGCTTAAATACGGTTGTTTAACTTTATTTTTATGGCAAAAGTACAGCATTATCGAGGACTTAATACGAATCTAGACAAACTCTATGATAGTATAAAACAAGAACTACAAGATCAAAAGGACCTCGAGATGGTTTCAGAATATCAAGGTACCATGAATTCTGTTCCTTTACGCAGTATTGTAGCCGTAAATAAATCTCCTAAAGTTTGGGCAGGGTCTTTACGTGAGATTCATGTATCCATTACAGGTAACCCAAATGATTATGCCATCGAGGTAGCATCTGGTGCATGGTTTGGAAGTCTTGTATGGACAGGTGCTGTAGGACTAGTTATTGGAGGGCCCATTGGTCTTGCTGCTGGAGCTACAGTTGGAGGAATAATGGCATATGAATTTGAGAAGCATATTTGGAATAAAATTCTAGAAGTAGTTAAAAGAGAGAGTGAGAAACAACCTACACTTGATTCTGTTGATCACTATTATCACAGCAATTGATTCCTCTTTATAGAAGTATTCAAATCCAATATATTATTGAAAATTGTTAGACCTAAATTCTCTTTAGAATGACTAAAATTTCTGTTAAATTTGTTTCACATCCCACTGGCCCCATTGTGATATTAGTTCTCAAATTGGATTCACTAGAATATAAAAAAATAAGGTAATAATGTATAAAAATTAAAAGTGTTTTTAACATTAGACGGTAAAAATATGTGAATTAACTCTAATTTATAATTTTTACAGAATTTATATAATAATTTTCTATAATCCTAATTAAAGATATTTACATATGTAAGATTATGCCCAGAGGCGTTAAGAAAGGAGTAGATTCGAAAAAATTTGATAGATGTGTTGAGAAAGTGAAAGACAGATCTGGAAAAAAGGTAAATCCGTATGCTGTATGTAATGCTAGTATGAGTAGAAAATCAAAAAGTAAAAAGAAGAATGACTAAAATAATAAAAATTTGTTAAATAATATCTTTAATTAGGATTATAGAAAATTATTATATAAATAATACTAAATGTCTTTATTGTAAATATCATTTTGCCTAGAAGTATTCAAGAACTAATTTTTATTTTTAATATGCAAATAAGTTAAGATCTATCGAAATGTCATATTAAATTTTGTGTATGTAAAAGTTATATGGAAGATATAAAGATATTAAATTATAAAAAAAATAGAGATAGGGGGATGGCTTGGTAAAAGATTTTGGGAATTTAGACAATTTTATTTTGCTTATATTGCTCTTTTTATAGTAATATCTGATTGGATTATTATACAATACAGATTTGTACTTGAAAATATTCCAATTTTTAGTTCTGTATTTTCAAATCTAGGAACATTTTTAATCGTTGCATTAGTTTTGTTTTCTATCATATGTATACTTGGAGGACATTATATTCATAGAAAAAGACAATTTAGAATAGAACAAGAATTAGCCACTGAAGAAAATCCATATCTTTATAGATCTCCCAAAGGAAAAGAGAGAGATTCGTATGTTCCTATGTATATATTGCAATTGGAAACCCTTGAAGAATTATTGCGGCAAAACAATGCATTAACAGATGAAAAAAAAAGACAATTCGAAAGTTTCAAAGCTGATCTTGTAAAATTAGCTCAGGGAAGACCCATCGGTAAGTTACAGTAAATAAAAGAATTACTCTAAGTAAGTAGAACTTTATTATGCGTGTCTTAATGGTCTCGCCGGAATATCCACTATATCTGGAGGAGTTGGAAGATATACTTCTAATCTTTGTTAATGCATTAAGAAAATTAGATTGTGAAGTTTTGGTTTTGTCTGATGAGAAAGGAGATGGAGATTATAAAGGCATATCTCCATCAAATGCTGATAACTCTAAATTTTTGATATAACATTTGAAGATTTTTCCTTCACTTAAATTTTCATATATACAAAAAGATGATGATATTAACTAAACGCCAATCTTCTGATTATTGTGATTAAACATGGACTTGCCTAAATTCAATTTTAGAACAAAATTGCCGAATAAAAAAGAATAATTAATTCTTTTCTGATATTTGAAAATATCCTTCCATCACTATTTCTGTTAATGGTTTTCTATCACTAGGAAATTCAGCTTCCTGAAGTTTAGGTGGAAGATTTTCTTTAGGTCCTATCTTTCCAATAGCAATCATCGCCATAACATCATAGGATTCAGGAA
>DATFBJ010000296.1:0-13641 GCA_035253885.1 Nitrososphaeraceae archaeon | reverse complement strand
TTATAAAATTAAATATTAGGAAATGCATGAAAATGTATAATTCATACTTTGAATTTAAATTCAAAAAACAAAAAGTATACACTTGTAATTTGTGAAAAACCAAATGTTGCTAATAGAATTGCTATTGCTTTAGGAACAGCTGAGATCAAAAAAACTAAAATTCATGACAATGTTGTTTTTGATGTATTAACTAAAGATAACTCTCGATATGTAATTCTATCTTCTAAAGGACATCTATATGGTTTAAATGATACTAATAAGCGAGGAAAGATCTTTCCTATTTTTGATTTATACTGGTCACCAATATCTAAAATATCCAATATAAATGCAAAAAACCTCATAGCTTTAATAAGTCAAGTTGCTAAGAATGCTGATAGTTATATTCATGCATGTGATTATGACCAAGAAGGCGAATTAATCGGATATAATATCTTAGAATTGATATGTAAAAAAGCGTATGACAATTCACAAAGAGCAAAATTATCTACTTTGACTTTAGATGATATATCTAAATCTTTTAATCAATTAGAAAAAACGAATAAAAATATGGCTTATGCAGGTATGTTTAGACACTTATTAGATTATATTTATGGGATAAATTTTTCTGTGGCTGTTTCACGAGCTATAAAAATAAAAAATAGGAATTCTTATATGACTGTTGGAAGAGTACAGACTCCTACTCTAAAATTTTTAGTAGATAGAGATTTGCAAATAAATTACTTTATACCAATTCCTTTTTGGAGTATAAAAGGTTATTTTAAAAAAGATGATAAAGTTTTAATTTTTAACTTCAAAAAGAAACGAATAGACACAATTAAAGAAGCAAATTACATTATAAATGAATGCAATGGTAAAATTGCTATTATAAATAGTATAAATACCTCTACCGAATATCTAAAACCGTTACATCCTTTTAATATAGGAGATCTTCAAAAAGAAGCATTTAGATTATTCAAATATTCTCCAAGCTATACTCTTTTAATTGCTGAGAGTCTTTATCTAAAAGCTTTGATTTCCTATCCAAGAACTAATAGTCAAATACTTCCTTCTTCAATTAATTATAGAAAAATATTAAATGATTTGAGCAAGATTTCAGAATCATACAACAGATATGTTACTCTTTTATTAGATCAATATAATCTTTATCCAAACAATGGTATTAAAAATGATCCTGCTCATCCAGCTATTTATCCAACAGGATTAAAACCTATGAATCTAAATTCTGCAGAATCAAAAGTCTATGATCTCATAGTTAAAAGATTTTTTGCAACATTTGGTGAATCTGCAATTTTTAATAAAATTAATATAAGTATTTTAGTTAATAATATATTTTCATTTTATTTAGAAGAAAAAAGTATAGTTTCAAAGGGATGGCTTGAATTTTACAATCCCTTTTATTACTATAATAAAAACCCTATAGACTATTCAAATATCAAAATAGGTGATAGATTGATTAATATTGACATTATTAAGGAATCAAAATTTACAGAACCAGCTAATTATTTCAATTATTCATCTTTATTATCTAAAATGGAACAAGAAGAAATAGGTACAAAATCAACGAGAGCAAATATTATAGAAATATTAATAAAGAGAAATTACGTGTCTATAAATTCTAAAACTAATGTTATGAAATCATCTGATCTAGGAATATTTTTGATAGATTTTATGGAAAAAAACCTTCCAAAGATAATTTCTACTGAATTAACTAGGACTTTAGAACGATATTTGGCAGATATTGAAATGGGAATTACAGATAGAATAAGCATATTAAATGATATAATTTGTGATTTAATTGAGTCTATGTATAATATTCAAAAATTAGATCATATCACAACTATTGAACATCAACCAGTAAAAAAGAATGATCTTTTATTGATAGGTTCTTGTCCTATTTGTAAAAAGGGGAATTTTCAAATTATAAGATCTAAAAAAACTAAAAAAAGGTTTATTTCGTGCTCTAATTATTTCACTAATGGATGTAATGCTACTGCCCCAATTCCACAACAAGGTTTGATAAAAAATACAAATAAAATTTGTACTGAATGTAATTGGCCAATAATAAATGTATTTTATCCAACTAAGAAGTATGGTAAAAATTTTTGTATAAATATTAATTGTCCATCAAAAATTAATTTAAAACATTAAGATCATAAATATCGTTCCGTCGATTTTTTAATAAAGGTAATGTCTTCCTTACTTCATCTATTCTCTCTCTTTGAATATCTACAATTTCAATTCCAATTTTATCTCCTAAATCAGTAAGAATAGACCCCAAAGGATCTATTATCATACTTCTCCCACAAAATATATTTCCAACTTGATTTGGTGCTATTACATAAACTCCATTTTCAATTGCTCTTGCTTTAAGCATCGTAATCCAATGTTCTTCCTTCATTATTCCATGTACCCATCCTGATGGTATTACTATTATATCTGAGCCGTTTACTGTGAGTATTCTAGATAATTCTGGAAATCTTATATCATAACAAATCATTAAACCTATTTTGCCTATTGTAGTTACAACAGGCTTTGAAATTTTATCTCCTCTACAAAATTTTGAAGATTCTTTAAAACCAAATGCATCATACAAATGTAATTTTCTATAAATTGAAACGATTTTTCCATTTTTATCAGTACTAAAAGCTGTATCGAAAACTCTTTTATCTTTTTTCTGATTATTTTTTTCAAAAAAAGTACCAACAATTCCTATATTGTATTTCTTTGAATATTGACATAATCTATTTATGAATTTACTATTAGGTAATATTTCTGCGAGAGCATAAAGTTCATCTACTGTTTGGGTATTGGGAGAAAATGCCATCTGAAATTCTGGGAAAAAAATATAATCAGCTTGTCTGCCAGCTGCTTCTTTTATATATTTTATTGATTCTATTAAATTATCTTGTTTGTTAATTGAAGATTTCATTTGAACGATAGCGGCCCGAAATTTTTTAATTTTCATCTATGTGCTCTTCTATAAGAAACATTATTATATTTTCCTCTTTTTTAAATTGAATAAATTAAAAAATTGATATCTATTAGAAATTGTAAATATATTAGATATTATATTAATGTATTATATTAATGTAAATTACCTTTTAGTATTCTACTCTAATCTTGTGAAAATTTTCAATTGTACCACTCTAGCGATATCTCTATTATTGAACATCCAGCAGGCCACCAGAGTACAAAGTACAGGTACAATTGCCAAAAACCAAACCTTCAATGGTGTATATGTGAATAATGAAATATCGTACCAGTTTTGTCATTGAACCACCTTCTTTTACACTACTTAAAAAAATCTTTTGGTAAGATCTGTAAAGACCATCTTTCTTACCTTATTGGACTGGCAACGTGGACATTAGATAGTCATTCCATCTAATCTTTCTCAGTAAACTGGTACACCAACTTTCATCAGGGAGAGGGATGTAGTTAATGTAAACATATCTTAATTGGTGTTATCCAGCTTTAAGCTTGGCTTAAACATTTGTCAATAAGAGCGTCTTGAATTATTATATTCTTGTTCTATTATTTCATTATACTTAAAGGTAATCTAAAATCTAGAGTTTCGTTTTCTATTGTTATAGATTTTAGCCTATCTATATTTTTGGATCACTAGTCTTTAGAATTTATTACTGCTACCTCAATTGAATTTTTTAGGTCTTTATTAGATAATAATTTTTTATAAAGAGTAACTCTGAGTAACTCTTTGTAGTAAAAGTTAAAGTCTATACTATTTTAAAGATTGTTGAAACATCCCAAGTGGATTTGTAATATATGCAAACAAACTTTAACTAGAAGATGGAATGCAAAACGTCATTGCAATATTAAACATGACGGTCTATTTGACTCTATTATCCCTTTTAGGGAGTACTTGACTATGACAACGACTAAGACATATTCTACCTTGTCAAATCCGAATGTTTATTCATACAATATTAACCAATTACCATATCAAGAAAATTTGTTTTTTCATGATAAAACAACAACAATTCCTAGCATAGATCCAGACTTGCGACCAACAAAAGAAGATACAATGGATGATTTTACAAAAAGAGAAATGTTGTTATCAAATACACTAGACAAAATAACACCAAAATATGAAGAAATCAGAAATCTTTTATTAGATATTCCAGAACCCACAAAGACACATATTCTAGGAGGTATTATAAGTAGAGCATTATATGCTGATAACCCTATTAGATTCATCAATAATCAATTAAAAGATTTACGGAAGGCTAAATTCTATAATAAGACGTTAGATGATGCATCTATCTTTCTTGGTTTTGATAAACAATCAACCAAGGAATATTTAAAAATGGGATTAAAAGATACAATGGATTAATCGTCAAATCTATTATTAATAGTAATTGAGAGTTAGAATTAAAGTTAAATATTGGAAAAAAGATACTGTTAAAAGATACTGTTAACTTTATGGCTGATAGTCATCATTTTGTGCTAGAATATCTAATGATCATCCAATAAGTTAACAGAACCAAATCATTCTAGATACACTATTAGTGCAACATGTTTATCATTAGTAAGAGAAGAAGAAATACCAATCCTTCTAATGAACTAAGTTTTATAAACTATTGCTTAAAATTGCTGTAATATTTAAATATATCTAAATAGTTAGGATAACCTAATATATATTGCATATCCGAGGAAAAATTCAAATGACAAATAAAATAAATTCAAAAATAAATAATAACATCAAATTATATTACATATTTTCTTTGCTGGTATTTTCTTTAATTACACTTACATCATTACATAATAGCTCTTCACAAAGTGATTTTGTCACTGACGATCTAATTTCTCAAATAGATATTAAAAAAAAATTTATTATATATATTAATCTTGAAAGAATAAATTCTCAATTAGATCTTAGTACAAAAAATATAGAATCCAACGATCTGGATAAAGCATTTTCCCATGCTTATATTCCTCATACAAACATTTTTCCTAATATAAAGTCTGATTTGCAAGTGGTTACTCCAGAATTATCTTCTAAATTAGAGAAACTTTTAACTGATTTTCCTATTTTTTTAAAGGATGTTAAAACTAAACCTATAGAGGAAATTAAACAAACAATAGATGAAATAAGAAATACAAATTATTTATTAGCTAGTAAAACAGTAGGAAATAATACTCTTAGCGACAAGAATTTTCTAATCCAAAGCTCAATTCAGTTATTACAAGATGCTTCTAATTTTCTAAATATTTTTAATTCGACTAATAATAAAGAACAAAAAAATCTAGCATATGATAATATACAAGGAATATTAGAAAGATCAAGATATCAAATCAATCAAATTCCATCTAATGAATTTGAAGGTAGTGAAAAGAACCAAATAATCTCAATGTATTCTAAAATAGAACAAAATTGGGATCAAAACAATTTTAATGATTTGTCTTCATCTATTACTTCTCTTCAAAGCTATTTGAAAGAATTATTAAATACCAATAATAATTCACCAAATCTTCCAGATGAATATCAAAATTACTTTTCAAATATTCATACCTTATTAAATAATGTGATTCTTGAAATAAGAGAAAATAATGATTATAGACAAGCTGATAAGCATGCCATGTCGGCGTATTTGGATAATTATGAATACCTTGAAGCTCCTATAGAAAAAAATGATCCAAATCTGATGGTTAATATAGAAATTGACATGAGAGAAGAGCTTCGAAAACTTATTAAAAATAATGAGAAATTAAAAGTTATTGAACCATTTATTACTCAAATAAAAACTAAATTAGATAATGCTAAATTAATTTTAGAAAATGATCCATCAATAGCAGTAAATAATAATAATACTTCAATGGAAGAATTAATTTCTTCAGGAGGAAATAACCTTGCCAATATTGAAGAACTTAGTAAAGGTTTTGGATCATTTCAAGGAGACCGTAAAGAGATGGGTGAATCTACAGATCCTCAAAAACAAGGTGTTAGAAATGATATAGATCAAATTAGACTAAATCTTCAAAAGGTATTGGATTTATACAAAGAAAATAAATATGATGAAGCATTAGTAGTAGCACGTTCAGCTTATCTTGATAGTTATGAGAATATAGAACTACCACTTAGACCAATCGACCCAGATTTTACATTAGATATGGAAATTAAATTTGCTGAACTGCGAAATATGATAGAAAAACAATCAGACTATGAAAATATTGTAAAAAAGATCGGTGAACTTCAAAATGGGTTAGATGAATCTGAAAGGTTAGTTTCAGGAATTGGTTCAGTAGCACCAAGTATTGCCTTTACATCATCCTTTTCTATTATATTTAGAGAAGGATTAGAGTCTGCATTAATCATAGGAGCAATAATTACATATTTAGAAGCTTCAAGAAATGAGCGATTTAAAAAATATGTGTATTATGGTATAATTCTAGCTGCTGGTGCTACAGCTATTACCTGGTTCATTGCACAATTCTTTATAGAACTTTCTGGTGCTAGTAGAGAACTTATTGAAGCTATAGCTGGAATAGCTGCAGTTGCTGTATTATTCTGGGTTAGTTTTTGGGTTCTTAACAAAATAGAGACAAAAAAATGGATAGAATTTGTTAAATCAAAAGTTTGGAAAGCCACTACGACTGGTAGTGTGATGGTATTTATCTTATTGTCATTTTTTACAGTATATAGAGAAGGCTTCGAAACTGTTTTGTTTTACCAAGCAATGCTATCTTATGCCAAGTATATGGAACTTTTTGTTATTTTTGGAATGGTTCTCGGTCTTGCGGTAATAATAGGCGTAGCAGTTTTAGTTCGAAAATTGGGAAAGAAATTACCATTAAGAGTTCTATTTGGACTTACCATGGGGATAGGTGCCTATATGTCAATAACCTTCTTAGGAAATGCTATTCGCGAGTTCCAAGAAGTTGGCTATATCTCAACTACTCATTTATTTGGAATAATCCCACGGTTAGATGTAAATCTGGCAACTATGACTGGTATTCATCCTACTCTTGAAACAGTTATAGCGCAAATAATTCTGTTATCTATATATCTTGTAGGTTCTGCGTATATTCTTATTCTTCAACCACGAAGAAAGAAACTTATTGAATCTTCTCGAAAATCTATGTCTGAATTTAAAAAATAATTTTATTCATTAGAATGACGAACATTTATATATTAGGCTAGCCTAATTATAATTAGGAGAGCCTAATATTGTATAGCTTAACTGAAATCAAGAATAGTTGGAATATCGATAAAAATAGTACTATTTCATTTTTAAATAGTATCCTTGAAAATGATACATATAAAATTATTTTATCAGTTATAGAACATTCTAAAACAGTTTATCAAATACATAAAGATATATCTCTCCCGTTAAGCTCAATTTATAAAAGAATAAAGAAATTAGAAGATCTAGGTGTTCTATCAATAGATAAAATTACTATTAATGCTAAAGGCCGTAAATTAATTTTTTATAAAAGTAAAATAAAAAACTTAACTTTTAATTTGAATGAAAAAGAGGTAAGCCTTTCTATAACCTAGAATAAAATCATTATATTAATAAAGTTTGTATATTTAAATAAACATATCACTAAATCAATTATTCTATATTTTTGGAAAATCCTATATATATAATAACAGTACAATTAATGATATCTATCAATTAGAAACAGATTAATATGAAATTATTTTATCTTTTCAAGATACTCAGGCCTTTTCAGACTAATTCCTCAAGAAATTATAGAAAATCATTTAGCCTATATTATTATGATCTTGCTCGTTCATTATTTGTCACACTTGCTTTTACAGGGATATTATCAACAGGGTGGTTTGGAATTCCTTTAGCTCCACGTTATTTTACTGATATCCCGATAGATAATTTAGATATAATATTTACAATTCTTAGTGCTTTGGGAAGTATTTGGGGTGTAATGGCATATAGAGAATTTACAAGAACTAGAGATAATGTTTTGCTAGCTAGAGATCTTTGTAAAAAAATAGATCCCAATATTGGAGATCATAATTATTCCACTTTTAACCATAAAATGAAAAAATATGAACAAGGTTATGTTCCATTAGGACCCACTGATTTTTGGGATAGAGAGACTATAGTTCCTAATTGGCTAGATAAAGGGAAATATTGGCATATTTTGCTTAGGTTACAAATTAAAGATAAAGAAATAATTCTTAAAGTTATTAAAGATAATGATCTTCCTTTTTTTTCTGGAAAAAGAAATGTTGCAACAACTTCACGAGAAAAATTGAAAACTGATAATAAATTGAAAAAGAAATATCGCTATATTGTTTGTGTTCCACAATGGTTAGTGATGAATACTGAACCCAGTAATTTTTCGATAATTAAAATGAATATGAGTGATTCTGACTTCGGATTATTAATGAATGCTATTAATAAACAGCTTGTCATTGCATCTAATGATATTGTAGAACATGAAAAACAACGAATCAAATATTCTTGGAAGTTCACTTCATTGCCAATTTATCTAATAAAAAGTCTACCAATTAAAATTATTTACAAAGAAATTTTTACTAAAACTGTTAGATATGTACCTATAGAAAAAAAACATATTATAGATGAAACTAATATAAATTTGGCTTATTTAGGTAATGATGAATTAATTGAATCTTTGTTAATTCTTGCAAAAATTAAGAATATTTCCTCCAAAAGTATAGAAAAAATTAATATTCTTTTGAAATTTCTTACTAATGAATATGAAAAATTAGGGTTAGGTGATGGTTCTCATAGATATCATAACTTTCATCATAGTCTTGAAGTAGCATATGTCAGCCTACAGATGTTACCTCTAGAATTACATGGATATCATTTTTCAAAACAAGACTATGAGTATTTATTAGTAGCAAGCTTACTACATGATTATGATACTTCTCAATATAATTATAAAACCAGTATAGGTTTAAATCACTTTGAAGGCCCAAAAGTTGAAGATACAATTAGAGAACTTCTGAACATTAGAATAATCGATGCTTATTTTAGTATGAATGAAATAGAATTCAAAAATTATTTCCGTTACTATCAATATCATTTATTACCACCTGTGGATTATGTTACCACACATCCTGAATATATTCGATCTAGTAAATCACTTCATAGTCTGATAATTGAAGCATTGATATGGAGAACTGATTATCCATTTACAAAAAAACCTAATTCTCAGAAAAACTATTATGCTCTAATTAACAAAATTTTTAATTTAACTGGAGTATCTGAGAAATATATATTATTATCTGAGATTTTATCTTTGGCAGATCAATCTGTAACATATATGAGTTCTGATCCTATTAATGCTTGGTATCGAGTTATAAGCTTATATGAAGAATTAATGCTTCCAAGATTTGAGGCTATTTCTAGAACTGATCAATTTTTTTCTGAAATAATGAAAATTAAGTTATTTCAAGAATTATTAAATAATCGTGATTTTCCTGAAGTTTTCAAGCAGAGATGGAATTTGGTTTATCAATTTTATCATGAGGGAATTCCATCAACTCAAATAAATAGAACAATAGAAAATGCTCAACGGTCATACTCAAAAATTAATTTATACATTGGTGTAAAAACAGGAAATCTGTTGTATAATATTGCAACAGATAATACAGATGAGTATTTTATAGGTATAGGTACCGATGAAGATGCTATATTAAATATAAAAGATAAATTAGGCAATTTAAAACAACAAAACGCATCTTCTTTTTGGGGAGATGCAAAAAAGCTACTACCTAACCTTCATAATAGATCTATTGATAATATCTTATTAATCTTTCATAATTTTTCTAGTTTTGAAGGTCATAATGGACAACATGAAGAACTATCATTATTATTTAAAGGAGCATCAATAATACTTAAATCAACTGGTACTTTTCAGATACTTACTAATATACCCAAAGATAGTAATAAAGAAGAAGAATTGATAAAAATTGCATCAAGTTTTGGATTACAACTATCAAAAAATAACAATAAAAATAAAATTTATTTTCCTCAATATTATATTCCGAAAGAATTTTCTGGAAATGGAACTGTTTCAGTATTAATATTTAATTTTAATTCTTTTCCAGAATGAATTAATTTACTTTTATCTTAAACATATATAAATTAATAAATAAGTAAATTTAAGGAAAGAATGACAAAAAAAATTAACGTAGCAATTGCTGGAGTCGGCAATTGTACTTCAGCTCTTGTTCAGGGAATACATTATTACAAATCAATAAATGAAAAGAATTCTATAGGTTTGACTGCATATGATTTAGGTGGTTATACCCCAAATGATATTGAATTTGTAGCAGCTTTTGATGTTTCAGATTCAAAAGTTAGTCTTGATCTGTCAGAAGCAATTTTTGCACCACCAAATAACGCTATAAAAATTTGTGATGTTCCTAATTTAGATGTTAAAGTAAATAAAGGAAAAGTTTTAGATGGAATAGGTAAACATCTTGAAGAAAAAATTACTGTATCAAATAACCAGACATCTAATATATCTGAAATATTGAAAGATTCTAAAGCAGATGTTCTCATAAATTATTTGCCTGTAGGAAGCAGAGCGGCAACACAATTCTATGTAGAACAGTCTTTGGAAGCTGGAGTTTCATTTATCAATGCAATTCCTGTTTTTATTGCCTCTGAGGCTAAATGGCAACAGTTGTTTAAAGAAAAAAATATTCTATGTGCTGGTGATGATATAATGAGTCAGGTTGGAGCCACAGTTGTACATAAAACTTTATTGAAATTATTTATTGATAGAGGTGTTAAAGTAGATGATACATATCAATTGAATATCGGTGGTGATATGGATTTTTATAATATGTTAGACAATGACCGATTAGAGGATAAAAGAATAAGTAAAACTAGTGCAGTTCAAGCTATGTCACCATATTCTATTCCTATGAGAATAGGTCCTTCAGATTTCGTAGAATCATTAAAAAATGATAAAGTGTGTTATATTAATATTCGTGGTAAGAAATTTGGACATATTCCAATAGAATTGGATTTGAAACTTCGTGTAGCTGATGCATATAATAGTGCAGGAATTATGATTGATGCAATACGAGCTACCAAAATAGGACTAGATAGAGGATTATCTGGAGTATTAGAAAGTGTGTCTGCATATTGTTTTAAACATCCTCCAGTCCAAATGCCGTATACAGAAGCAAAAGAAAAATTTATTCAATTTATTAATGGAAAATATAATTAATTATTATTATTATTATTTTAAATTTTATTTATTTAGTTATAGTAAAACATAAACTAAATAAATAAAATGTACATGACAAACTCTAAACTCAAGATCTTCTTCATATTTAAAGTTCAGTAGGGCTAGTTTCGTCATTGTTTGCCATAATGCAGTGAAGTGTATAAAAATAAAAAGTTATTGATTTTTTGTATTTTAAAATAACGAAATATATATTATTTTTATTAAATGTCACTGATTATTTCTGGCATCATTCCATAAGTAGTTAAAATAATCTTTTGCATATACTGCTAATCCTGGATGTTCAGCCCAGATTGCAATGGGTTCAGAGCTACCATTTCGATTTCCCTCTTCTCCTAATAAAATTAAAACTTGGATTCCATCTCCGATAACTCCTCCGCCAAACATATTATCTTTAATTCTTACATCTGCAATTCTTGAAATAGCTTTTATAATCTCTGTACTTGTTCCTTCAGAAACAAGAACTACAATTCTTATACCTTTATCATGTAAAGTTCGTAACATAGGCTGTAATGGCTTAGCTATTTCTTGTGCTATTTGTGGTAGTGCTATTAATAATTCTCGCTGACTATTCTGAATGATCTCACTTACTTTGCCTGCAATATTGTACAGCCCTCTTACTACCCATATCTCTGGCTTTTCTTTTATGCCACTTTTTTCATAAATAGGCATTAATTCATTTTTAATGATTTCCTCGTTACTTTTAATCTCATTTTCTTTTTGAATTCTTATTGCCTCTAATGCAGTAGAAGGAGATTTAGGAAAAAATTTTTGTGGTCTCGAGCTATCTGACTCAAGCCAGATTTTATTTTCCAAACTATTTAGCACCTCATAAATTTTAGAATAAGGAACACCAGAAGTTTTACTGATATCTGATGCTGTCATACAGCCATGCTCTAATAATGATAAATATACTTTAATTTCATAGCTTGTCAAGCCAAGACTTTCCATTGATTTTCTTGACTTGTCACTAATATCCATTAAACCATTTTTAATTAAAAGACGTTATATAAGTATGTTCAATTCATAATAATAAATCTTTTATGTTAGGTAGTTTTTTTGTAGATTTGCTGATCAATTCCAAAGAATTACCAAAATATACTAGATCATTAAAATAAATAAAATGAATGGAATTATACTGTAGATACTTTCAAAATTACTACAACAGCATCTGAATCATTACACAATATAAGAATAGGAATCAATATACAGTATTTAAGATTTCAGATCAAATAAGGAAATTACCAAAATTTCTATTATTATATTGCTATAAAAATATGCTAAATAATATAGCCAAATAAGTGGAAATATTTTGATCTGATATCTAATCTTTACTCAATAATTTATTTTAAAAGATAATTGCAAACAATGGAATAGAAGAGAATATTAAGATATACTTGCTAGATGTATATATATGGTATTCAGAATGAAATTTTTGTATAGACTTAATCAATTGATATTCATTTATTCTAGATAACCATTTTTATAAAATTAATACTCCCTTGATCATAAGAATTATTTTTAAAATGAAAATATAATTTTTCACGAAATTCTAAAATATCTAATTTTTTTATAATTCATAAATTTTCTGACAATTTAGTTCTATATAATCATAAATAACTATAGAGTAATTTATTTAATATATTATAGATAAGTGAATTTAGTAAATCAATTTTTTCATGTCAAGGAAAGTTTAATAACCCTCTTAATTTTTTTTGATTTGTCTATATGCCTAAATTCAAATCAACTCAAGATATAATTAGAATTATCGATAATAAAGACCAAATTCGTAATTTTGGTGTTATTGCTCATGTAGATCATGGTAAAACTACTATGAGTGATAGTCTTTTAGCAGCATCAGGAATCATTTCTCCTTCTGTAGCAGGACAAGCACTAGCTCTAGATTCAATGAAACTTGAACAAAATAGACAGATGACAATTAGAGGAGCGAATGTAACATTATTTTATGAACACGAAGGTAAAGAATACGTTATAAATATGATTGATACACCAGGACACATTGATTTTACTGGTAGAGTTACAAGAGCATTACGTGCTATTGATGGAGTTGTAGTTGTTTCTGATTCAGTTGAAGGTATTATGACCCAGACTGAAACTGTAACAAGACAAGCGCTAGAAGAAAGAGTTAGACCTGTTCTGTATATAAATAAAATAGATCGTTTGGTAAAAGAATTACGTTTAGATCCTCCAGCAATGCAAAAATGGTTATCTAATATTATAGCAGAATTCAATAAATTAGTAGATATTTATGCAGAACCAGAGTTAAAAGAAAAATGGAAAGTAAGTATACAAGCTAATAATGTAGCCTTTGGATCTGCTAAAGATAGATGGGGATTTAATTATAAAGTAGCTCAGAAAAAAGGGTTTAGTTTCAAAGATGTATATGATGCATATACTTCTGATGATCCA
>DATFBJ010000295.1:0-22934 GCA_035253885.1 Nitrososphaeraceae archaeon | reverse complement strand
AGTTGAGAGACTATTCTTTTTTCTACATCCCCTGACACCTCATCTCTTTTAGGAGCTATTGAATCAATTTCATCAATAAATATAATACTAGGTGCATTTTCTTGTGCTTGATTAAATATTTCTCTTAGTTTTTCTTCACTCTCTCCATAAAATTTACTCATTATTTCAGGTCCACCAATTGAATAGAAATTAGCGTTTGTCTCGTTTGCTACTGCTTTTGCTAGCAAGGTTTTTCCTGTACCTGGAGGCCCATGCAAGAGAACACCCTTTGGTGCTTCAATTCCTAGTTTTTCAAATATTTCAGGATGTCTTAAAGGTAATTCAATCATTTCTCGTACTTTTTGTATCTCTTCGCGTAAACCACCAATATCTTCATAGGTAACTTGTGGTACACCACGCAAAGTTTCTCCTTTTTCTGCTATATGGAATACTGTTTTTTGTGTTACCAATACAGCATCTGCATTTGCAGGAGTAACACCAATGACTTGAAATGTAAGACGCCCTCCAAAGTAAGGAACCATAACATTATCTCCTTTTATTATAGGTACACTTTCAAGTGCATCGGCAAGATAACGTTCATCAATTGGAGGAATAGCTTCAAGTGGTGCAACTATTGCTTTCTCAGCAGGAACTGCCTTTATCTTTCTAATAAAAATTGTATCACCAATTGCAATTCCAGAATTATTTCGAACAAGGCCATCAATTCGTATAATACCTTTTCCCTCATCTGAAGGATAAAGAGGTAAACATTTTGCAGTAGTTCTACGTTTTCCTCTAATTTCAACAACATCACCAGTAGAAACTGCTAAAGAATCCATGGTATCATAATCTATACGTGCTATACCTCTACCAACATCACGAGTATAGGCTTCTAGCACTTTTAATGAGATACTATTCTGGGTCAATATTCGATATATTATCTTCTAGAATCACATAATAATCTTTGGTTAAATCAACAAAAATTATTAGATTAGAAATAGAAATTGATAAGTAATTAATGGTTAAAAAATTATAAATTTTTGTAATTAATATATAGTATTCAATACGAGATTTTTATTTTTAAAACACAAAAGTTAAAATCACCTATTGAAACGATTACTTTAGAAATACTTTGGGTAAACGAACGCTAGTGCGTAGAAGAGGAAGAGGAGGAAAGCAGTTCAGAGCTGTTACCGTAGGTAAAATATTACCTGCCAGATATCCTAACTTTAAATTAGAAGAGCAACATGAAGGAAAAATTGTAGATATAGTACATGAAAGAGGAAGAGATGCACCTTTAGCTAAAGTAGAATTTGATAATAAAAGCATATCCTATATTCCAGCACCAGAAGGCACTTCTGTTGGCAGTATTATTAAAACAGGAGTAGGTACTCCTGCAATATCAAAAAATATTTTATCATTAGAATCAATTCCTGATGGAACTTTAATTTGTAATATTGAAAAAAATGCAGGAGATGGAGGCAAATTAATTAAAGCTGCAGGATCATCGGCTATAGTATTTTCACATTCTTCGGAAGGTGTAACTGTAAAATTACCTTCAGGAAAATTTTTACTTATTAATCAAAAATGTCGTGCAATGATAGGAACTATTGCAGGTGCCGGAAGAAAAGAAAAACCCTTCCTAAAAGCTGGAAATAAGGCAAATTATATGAAATCAAAAGGTAAATTATATCCAAAAGTCAGAGGAATTGCACAAGCAGCCGTATATCACCCACACGGTGGAGGAAGACATCAACACATAGGACGTCAATCATCAGTTAGTAGAAATACACCTCCAGGAAGAAAAGTAGGAAATATTGCACCTAGAAAGACTGGAAGAAGCAGATTAAAGGATCGCAGATAACAACCGATCCATTTATATATTTATTTATTTTTGGGTAAATAAATTTAAATTTTATAAATATTGATAAATATTAATAACAATTACCAATAAATACATATAATCAATTACCTCTTATCAATAAACATAATAGGGCTTTCTGAACATGCAGTCTATTTTCAGCTTCTTTCCAAACAACGGATAATTTTCCATCAATCACATCAGAAGTAACTTCTTGACCTCTTTTTGCAGGAAGACAATGCATAAATATTGCATCATCTTTTGCATGTTTAATAAGTTCAGAATTAACTTGATATTTAGGTATAAATACAGTCTCACGAATTATTTTTTCATTATCTTTTCCTAAAGAAACGAATGTATCAGTTGCTACTATATCCGCATCTAGTACTGCATTTATAGGCTCATTTGTTACTTTAATTATAGAACCAGTTTTTGTTCCTTCCTTTTTTGATATGTTGACTATCCATTCTAGTGGTTCATATCCCGATGGACAAGCTGCAGTAATATTTATTCCTGTTTTAGCACAACCTATTAAAAGATCATTGCATACATTAAATCCATCTCCAATCCAAGCAAGATTTAATCCATTAAATTTTTTTTTATATTCTCGAATTGTTAAAAGATCAGCTAAAATTTGGCATGGATGAAAAAGATCAGATAATCCATTAATAATAGGTATTAATGAATATTTAGATAATTTTTCTAAATCGCGATGATCATAAACTCTAGCCATTAGACAATCCAAATATAATGACAATGTCCTTGCTGTATCTTCTATTGTTTCTCCTTTTGATAATTGCATATCGTTTATTCCTAAATAGATAGCATGACCACCAAGTTGAAACATACCTGTTTCAAAACTAACTCTAGTACGTGTAGATGGTTTCTGAAAAACCATTCCCAATGTTTTTCCTTCAAGTAATTTTCGATATAAACCCATTTTACTTTCTTTTTTAAGCATAGCTGCAAAGTCTAGTATAGAGATTATTTCATTTAGATCTAAATCTTGTAAGCTGAGAATATGTTTATTCTTTAAGGAGTTCATCTAAATCTTCGTCTGAAAGATACTTTACTTCATTTTTCTCTTTATTTTTGTTTTTTTCGGCTATGTCAGTCTTGGTTCTAATAATATCATCATTATGGTTTTTATCAGAATCTGTCATTCTTTGGTAATTTTCTTTATCTTTTTGATCAGATATTGATGAAACTTTATTGTTATTTTCTTTAGACTTTCGTTTACCAAAAAATGAAGAAAAGAAACCTCTTTTCTTTTCTTGATTTTTGTTTTCATCTATTTTTTCAATGACAGAACTTTTTTCTCCATAATCATCACTAGTAAATGGAGATAATTTATTAATTGTATCAGAATCTTCAATTACATTAGTCTTTTCTGATTTGCTATCTTGTGATTCATTTAAATTAATAATATTATTCCTTATGTCATTAATGTTTTTATCTTCATTTTTTATTTCAACATTAGATATTTCAATATCATTACTAATTTCAGTCTCTAAATTGGATGAAGAAGAGGATATTTTATTTTGATATAATTCTTCAACATTATGAATAGATTCGTTATGAGAAATACTTTTGGATTGGACATCTGATAACTTTTCATCACTTCTATTTTTATCTATAATATTAGAACTATATTTTTTTGTAATTGCTTCTGAGGTTTGAGAACTAAACAATGACTCTACAAAAGTATTAACATCAAATGGAATTATATCATCATAATTTTGGCCTACTCCAAGATAAATAATAGGCTTAGAAGTAAGATATGAAATTGAAATGATAGCACCTCCCTTTGCATCAGCATCAGTTTTTGTTAAAATTGCACCATCAAATTTAGTATAGGCAAAGAATTCTTTTGCTTGATATATCGCATCATTTCCTGCCAAAGAATCCCCTATAAAGATTCTTAGATCTGGTTTAACAACCTGAACAATTTTGCTAATTTCATCCATAAGATTTTTTGCAGTTTGCATTCGTCCTGCAGTATCAATTAAAATTGCATCTACTCTATGCTTTTTTCCATATTCCACTGCATCTCTTGCAACTGCCGATGGGTCCGCCCCATATCTTTGATGAATCATTTTCAGTGATAGTCTTCTTGCATGCTCACCTAATTGCTCTATAGCCCCTGCTCTATGAGTATCACTTGCTGCTAATATAACAGATAATCCATTTTTATGTAGAAGATTAGCAACTTTAGCTACAGTAGTGGTTTTTCCAGTTCCGTTAATTCCTAGAAAAACTACTATAAAAGGACCGCCTTTATTTTCCTTTTTTGAATTAATTTCATTAACCAGGTCTAAAGTCCCTGATTTAGTAAGAATTTCATAAATAGATTTTTTAACATGTAATTGAATTAATTCTTTTGGTGTTTTATCTTTTTCAAGAGATAAACCCAATAGTTTATTTTTTAAATTAGCAGAGATATCATCTATAACTTCTTGTGCTACATCACTTTCTAGCAATGCAATTTCAAGATCAAATAGAGTATTTTCAAGATCTTTTTCAGTAATTTCTTTTTTACTGATATCGGAAATAATATTTGAAAAAGCTTTTTTTAATTTATCAAACATATATACTCATACACAAAAATAATAATTCAATTCTCAGTGTATTATATTTTCTTTTTTGGTTTGATTTATTATCAATTATGAAGCTTGACGCAACATAGAATTTACCTGTTGTTGAATCTGTTCAAGTTGAGAAGTTATTTGATTTTTCTGATCTCTTAATTGATTTAGTCCAATCTCAAATTCCTTTATTCTTGCTTCTATGTAATTTAAAGTATCTTCACGTGTTTTTTCTATTGTAACTCCTGCACCAACATTAACCAATAATTTATCAATTGAAGGAATATTTGTTTTTAAATATACTCCTACTCCAATTGGCATTAATGCCTCATTCTCTTTATCCAGAGAAATATTCTGAAGAGCATATGATGCAAGACGAGCTTCTTCAATTAATTTTGTAACTGTAGCTTCTCTTTCTAATACTTCATTAAGATAAAGTTCTAGTGTCCTAGAATGCTGAACAAGTTCATTGATTCTTTGTTCAATAGCTGATTTTTGAGGGGTATTAGCTTTGCTCATCTATATTTAACTATTTTAAATCCATTTATAACTGTGACTAACTCAAGAGGAAGAAGAAAAAAGAATATCATAATTTCAATCTTCTAATACAGCTAAATAGATGATACTTTCATCATATCAACAATTTTTACTTCCATTCCATATCGATCTTGATTTTTTTTCATATAGCGATATATTCGAAATAAATCAAGAGAATTTTTTACTAGGTTAAAAGTACCTGTAATTTTCATCAAAATAAACTTAAAGACTAGTTGATATATATCAAAATACTTAAGAACTTGTTTTCTATATGTCCCAAAATCATTTAGGTTATTTACAAAGAGATTAGCACAAATTGTTGAGGGAATAATACCCTCACCAAGTAATGGATAAACTGTACCAATTGATTCTCCAACTCCTATAGATTTCCTACCGTCGAAAAATGGTTCCGATTTAGACGGTGGACTAATTCTTACAGGTCTCCCATTTTTTTTAATTATTTCACATTTATATTTTTTAAGAAATTGTTCAACAAAAAGGTTATGATTTTTTCTTGTAAAATCACCAGCACCTATATGCGCATATCCATTTCCTAAAGGAAAATACCAGAAATATCCAGACATGGAAGGAAATCCTTTAAGATAAAAATCATCATATGGAATATTATTATCATTATTATATTTGACCTTATATTGAACACAAGGGATCCACATTTCATAATCAAGTTTAGGAAGATAGTTTCTATGAAAGCCTGTAGAATCTATAATTAAGTCAAAATCAGACTCTAGATTTTCCTTTTTTGGAGCTTTCCCATAATTTACTTCTGTTCCCTTTATCATATCTTGAATAAGTTTTAATTTATCATAACTAACCATACCTCTTAGTCCAATATCAACATGTTCACTTTCTCCAAGATCTACCTTCATGTTTATGCCATCATGCAAAATATAATCATTAAAATTTAGACTACATTTTTTAGTATAATCTGCCATAACATTTTTACTTGTAGCCCAAGCACATACAGCATCGTGTTCTTCTTCTTTCATTCGCTCAAACCCAACTACATGAATATCATGATTATCGCTAAGTTGATTCATAAGATATGCTCCAGCAACTCCAATTCCTACCACAGCAATTTTCATCTATAGAATGTTTACTATTGGAAAATAAAAATATATTGAGAAAATAATAAACATCTAGCACTAGTGAAAAAGAAAAAAGAAATGCCTGGTTCTGCAAGAGCAGGTATAGCTATTTTAGTTTTAGGAGCAATACTTCTTGGTATCGGATATTATCAAGAGCGAGAAGCACTTTCTTTATATGGATTAATAATGTCAATTTGTGGATTTAGCTTGTACATGATATCATCAATTTATATCTCAAGAACAAGTAATAATAAAGAAAAAAAAGGATCTTATTCTAAATAAATAGCTGGTTTAAATGGTCTTGCAAATTTAGACTTTAACTTTGGATCATATTTTTCTTTTTCTTCTTCTGAATAAATAATTATTTGAACATTTTTAACTTCAATTTCATTAGCTATTAGAGTTTGAGAATCTTTTATAATAGAAATTTCATCAAATGAATTTAAATTTAATCTGTTAATTCTAGATTCAACAGATTCGGAAAGAATATCTTCTACAATTTTTTTAACAAAGGAAGGATCTTTTTTTGCATAGGAAGTTTCAGGATCTTCTATTAATTTTTTCATTATATTTCCAAAATTTCGTTCATTATTTAGAGTTATTATTTTAAGAATTTTTTGATAAATTCTTCTTTTACTACTAGATGAGCAATATATGTAAATCTTATTTGGTAGTTTTTTAGTAACTTTAATAATATTAAATATATCAGATGATAATCTCTTTATAAATTCTTCTGATTCTTCAGATAATGGATCAATTAGGTCTTTGAATATACTATCGGGCCATTTTGAAGAAACAATTGAAGCTGTATTTCCTAAATTATTCCAAATTTCCTCAGATATAAATGGAGCAAATGGAGACAATAATTTGATTCTTATAGATAAACAAAGAACTAGCATATTATTTACTATACTATTATTATCTCTATTTTTAGAAATAATTCTTTTTTTATACCAATGAATATCTTGATCGAAAACGTACAAGATATTATGTAGAGCTTCTCTTACTCTTAATGTCTCTAGTGATTTAGTTACAGTATTTATTAGTCTTTGCAATTTACTCATTAACCATCTATCTTCTGATTCAAGAGGATATTCATTTTTGAATATATGGTGATAAAGATATTCATCTACTGATAATTCTGCAAGATTTGATAATTTATTATTATTATTATTTAGATTAGAGTTAAAGAATATGTGTTGATATTGTTGCGAAAGAGTATAAAATTCTAGCAATTTCATTCTAATAGATTTTGCAGTATCAAAAGAGAAATCAGCATCCTGAAGAAGCTCAGCTGAAATCAATATTGCCAATCTAATTGTATCTGCACCATATTCTTGTATTGCTGTTCTTAAAGGTATTATATTCCCTAATGATTTAGACATTTTTTTTCCTTCCATTAAAACTGAACCATTAACAACTATTTGATGTGGCCAGAATCTTTTTTCAAAAATAGCTACATGGTTAAATATAAAAAAAGTTAGATGATTTGGAACTAAATCTCGTCCAGAATGTCTAGAATCAACTGGATAAAAATAAACAAATTCATTTCTAATTTCTTTTAACAAGGATACAGAAAGATTACAATTTCTAGCTACTTCATTCGCATCTCCAATCTCTAGAAGTATGTAATCAAAGAAAGTTTCATCAATATTACTAAGACTTTTTCTCATTAAGTATTTTTCTTCATTAACAAACTTTGATATTATATAATAAGCCATATAAATAACTGAATCAGATAAGCTCTCTATTATCCATTCATGATCCCATGGAAGCTTAGTACCAAGTCCTGATTTTCTTGCGCAAGCTCTTTCCTTTAACCAATCAACTACATTATGAAATTCTTGTCTAAGATCATCTGGTAGGATACTTAGTTTGTCTATATAATCATGCACTTTAGATTTCCATTCTTTATCTTTATAATTAATAAACCATTGATCCTGTAATAATTTGACTACACATTCGGTACCACATCTACATTTAATTGGTTTATTAATTAATTCATAAAATATTTCAGCTATGTTATTTGTAGTAATTAAATAACTTTTTATATTTTCTTTAGCTAATTGAACACTCATTCCAGAATATTTTCCAGTATTAGGCAACATTTCGCCTTGATAATATTCCAACTGATAAACTTCTGTTGTTGCTTTTTCTAATTTTGAATCTAATTGATTTTCAATTTTGAAATTTGATATTATATCTTCTATATATAGCATTGAGTTATTAGTTGCATTATCATTATTGCTTTGAACTCTTATAATTTTAATAGGATTAATTTGAGATAAATCAATATTTTTAAATGATGATGTTTCTTTTTTCAAGTCATTAAGTGCTTGAAAATCATATGGAGCATGTCCAGGTACTGACATTACTATTCCTGTCCCTGTATCAGATTTTACAAATTTTGCAGGAAGAATAGGAATCTCTATATTTCTAACAATATCTCTTGCAAATTTGCCGGCTAATTCATTTCCTTTTATTATTTTATTAAATTTAATATCATGATTAAGATATTTTAGTTTGATAGATGCTTCTTCAGTAACAATCCATTGTTCAGAATTATCTACATCTATTACAAAGTATTCAATATCCGGATTTATCCAAAGATTGGTAACTCCAAAAATAGTTTCAGGTCTTAAAGTAGCAGTAGGAAGTACGATATTATTATTAGATAATCTGAATTTTATTAAAATATATTCATTAAATTCTGGTTCCACATCTCCAAGAGTATCATGTTGGCTTACAGGATTTTTATCATGAGGACACCATCCTACAGGATGAGAACCTTGTACAATTAAGCCTTTTTTTTGTAATGCTTTAAATTGCCAAGTTATGAATTTTGAGTATAGAGTATCAATAGTTGTAAATTCCCGTCGCCAATCAATAGAATAACCCATATCTTGCATTCCTAATTTTATTTCATTATGAAAAAATTTAGCAATATTTTCTGGTTCTATAAATGATTTAATTATGTCTTCAGGAACATTATATAGATTTTTAAAAGTTTCAATTAAATCTTGATCTTGTGCAATTACTCTTTTTGACATAGCTAAGATAGGAGTTCCTGTATAGTGAAATCCCATGGGAAATAATACATTATAGCCTTTCATTCTCATATATCTAGCATGAACATCAGCTAATGCATATGTTCTTCCGTGTCCTATATGTTGTGGAGAATTAGGATATGGAAATGCAACAGTTATAAAATACTTTTTATTATTAGTAGTGTCATAATCTGCCTCAAATAAGTGTTCTTCTTTCCACTTGGATTTCCATTTTGTTTCTAATTTGCTCCAATTAATATTAATATTATTATTATTATTATTTTCTGTCTTGTTCAGTTATTTTTACACCTTTAATTGTTTCATTAACATATGTTTCAGCTAACTTTAAGACTTCTTCAATTCTATTCTTAAATCTACCTCCTCCTTGGCCAAATTTCGAATCTCCACCACCCGAACCGCCTAAATTAGTAGAAATAACTTTTGCTATTTTTCCTGCATTAAAACCATATTTCCTTGCGATTTCACCTACAAAAACTATTACCCGTATTCCTCCTCCTTTGGAGACAAGTGAAACATATAGTAAATGAGGATCCATATCAATACTTCTTTCTCCTACTGTAATATGGAATTCCTCATCAAGTTCGTCATCAAATGTTGTAAATAATTTTACTCCATTGGGAGATATTTGTCTACTATTATCCGATATGAATTTAGCTAGAATAGGAGAGGTTTTTCGTAAAAGAATTTTTATCTTTGTTCTAAGCTTTTCTGAATCATCCAAATATTTTTTGAATGAATCTGTTAGTTTTTCTTTACTAGAACCTAGGGATTGAGTAATAAATGAAATATTTTTATCCTGATTTTTAATGTAATTTATAGCAGCCTGTCCTGCAACAAATTCTAATCTAACAACACCATCCTGAATTCGTTCTGATTTTAGAATTTTAACTAAACCTAATTCACCAGTTCTATTAACATGTGTTCCTCCACATGCTTCAATATCGAATTCACTTATATTCACAATTCTTACTTTATTTGATGGAACTACTCCACCTTGATATATACGAAAGGAAAATTTTTGTTCACTTTCTCCTCTTTCATATTCTTTTATATTGACATTAAGATTTTTCATTACAATTTCATTAGCAGTTTTTTCAATTTTGTCTACTTCTTCTTTATTCAAGGCAGAATGGTGAGTTATATCAAGTCTTCCATAGTTAACATCTTTAAATGCAGAATTTTGCCATACCCATGAACCAAGTGTATTTCTAGCTGAAGAATTCAATATATGAGTAGCTGTGTGGTGTTTTGTTATTGAATTACGTCTTGTATCATCTAAATTACATTTAACTGATAATCCTTCTGCAAGAGATAATAAATTATCTACTCTATGAAGAACAATATCTCCCTGTTTTATGACTTCTAAGACTTTAGCATCACCAATAGTTCCTTTATCGGGTTCTTGACCTCCGCCTCTAGGATAAAATGATGTTTGATCTAAAATTACATAATTTTCTTTTCTTATTATTTTTATGACCTGAGCATAAAATTCCCTAAGAGATGAATCTTCGTAATACAACAATCTAGTAGGCGGTAAACCTTCTAACCCTTCTATTGATTGAGAAGAAACAGATTTTTGGTTAATGTTATGTAATTCTGATAATTTTACATAAAAGTTTGAAGGTACTTCAGATATTACATCGACTTCTTTAAGAAAATCTGGAGTAATACCATCAGATTCGTACAATCTTATAAGATCTTCTACAGTTAATTGTTTGTTATTCTTACGTAATGTAGAAGCAATATCATTCATGCGTTGCCTTGTACTTGCATATCTATCAGACTCGAGTTTTAGGATGGTATAGACTTCTTTTTTATTCTCCTCTATTTCAGGAAACATATTTTTTAAGTAATCTACATGAGTATCAATTAGATCTTCAATTTTTATATTCCATTTAAATCGTTCAATAATAGATAAGATTCTACGTAAAAGGATTCTAAGGTTATAACCTCCACCTACATTAGAAGGCAATGATCCATCTGAAATAGCAAATAATAATGTTCTAGTATGATCTGCTATTGTATATATTGCCTCATATGGAGACACAATTTTATCAAGATGTTCAAATGATATTTTCATCTCTTGGGCTATCATTTTTTTCAATTTTTTTATTTTATCAGGTGAATTATCTTCTATACTGTTAAATTTTTTAGATATTAATTTAAAATAGATTGAAAGGAAATTTTCATCCTTCTGAATTCCAATAGTGTTTTCTAAATATTTTATAACTGATTCAAAACAACAATCATAACTTGTAGGAGTACCCATAGTAATCCATGATAATCGTTCCAAACCTGCTCCCATATCAATAATCTTATTTTTCATAATTCGATAGTTATTTTCATCTCCTTCAAATTCAGTAAAGACAGCATTACCAAGTTCAAGACCACGTACAAAATATTCTAGAGAATATCCAAAAGCTCCTGCTCCCATCCAAATATCTTCTACAAAAGTAATCTCTTCAGGTTTTATCCCTAATACATTAGTTAATAATCCAAAATCAAGATCAATACATTTATCCTTCCAATATCCACCTGATGCATCTGCATTACATGTTTGACCAATCATACAGAAACTTGTGTAGTGACGACCGCTTAATCCCACATTCTCAACGTCATTAAATCTTAAACACATTTGTGGAACTACTAGAGGATTTGATGGCAATTCAAAAATAACTTTATTATTCATTATTCTTTGAAAATCTACTATCGATGCAATTGTAAAATAAAGATCATCTCGCCATCTACATACTACAGGATATCGTCTTACAATAGAATGATTATGAAATTGAAAATATTTTTCAATTTCCTTCCATGCTCTTACATAATCTAATCTTTTATTTGTAGGAGGATTTCCTATAAAGTTATAGGTCTCATGATCGGGACAGATATTTTTATCTACAAGCGACCAAAAAAATTTTCCGCATGATATACATTTGCTTCGTTTAAAACCTAATCTATCAAATAAGGAAACTCTATAATATTTATTAGGATCAGATGAAAATAAAGTAGAAACGTCTTTTTTACCCAAACTATGCTAACGATTATTATTATCTATATTAATGCCTTTATGATACAAAAAAAAGTAAAACTACAAAGCAAGCTAAATTTAATGAAAATAAATATATTAATTTCTTGCTAAGGATTCCTCGATGAATTTCTGATATGCTTCTTTTGGAGCAGCACCTACAGTTCTTGCAATTTCATTTCCATCTTTGAATAATAATAATGAAGGTATAGAATGAATTCCATATTTTACTGCTATCTCTTGGTTTTCATCTACGTTAAGCTTTACAATTTTGACTTTTCCATCAAGACTTTTGGATAATTGTTCAACAGCAGGTCCTACCATTCTGCAGGGGCCACACCATTCTGCCCAAAAATCAACAAAAACAGGTAATTGTGATTTTAAAACTTCTTTTTCCCATGATTCATTGTTTACTGGAAGTACACTTGGATCAGTTCCCATATAATTAATTTGAATATAGGTTAATTTGAATCATACTAAATACAAATTAAACAAAAGCAATTAATTATTGAACTCTAATCTAAATTTTGTTTTGGTCAAATTAGTAGAGTTGTTGTTATTATTAACAAATTTTATTTGTTATGAAGATATAAAATAAATTATCTTATATGTTTAATTCATATTGAATAAAAATAGATAATCGAGAATGTTTAAACACATTTGTAAAGAGATCGTTAATACCCTCTAATGTAAACAATCTTTTTGATTATCATACACGAAATGGTGCGTTAGAGAGACTTATTCCACCTTGGAGTGGTTTAAATTTAGTTAGTCAGGAAGGAGGAATTAATAATGATGCTATTTCAATTTTTCAAATAAATTTTGGTCCAATAAGTTTCAAATGGGTTGCTAAACATTTTGGATATATTCATAATAAACAATTTCAAGATAAAATGATAAAAGGCCCATTCCAAAAGTGGATCCATACTCATTCTTTTATTCCTCAAGGTTTGAATCAATGTATTATAGAAGATAAAATAGATTATGATCTTAAATTTGGTAAAATAGGTTCTAAAATTATACAAAAGAGAATTCAAAATTACCTGAATCAATTATTCCTTTATCGTTCTCGTATTTTAGTTAATGATATCAATCTTGAGAGATTGGTATTAGAAAAAGAAAAAAAAATTCTTATTACAGGTTCTCATGGATTAATAGGATCTGCACTTATTCCATTATTAACTAATATAGGAAAGCACAAAATTACTCGTCTTGTAAGAAGCATAAATAATAATCACAATAACCATATGAATATGCATTCTACTATACTAAATAAAAACAGTGATATTGAAAAAACTATCTATTGGGATCCTGAACATAAAAAACTAAATCCTCATGAACTTGAAGGATTTGATATAATTATTCACCTTGCAGGAGAAAACATATTTGGAAGATGGACAGACATAAAAAAACAAAAAATATTTGATAGCCGTGTTGAAAGTACTAAACTTTTATCTGAATCTTTAACAAAGCTATCTAATCCTCCATCATTATTAATATGTGCATCTGCAATTGGATATTATGGAAGAGACAGACCTAATGAACCGTTAACTGAAGATAGCAGCCCAGGAGAGGGATTTCTATCTGAAGTATGCCAAAATTGGGAAAATGCAACAAAAACGGCAACTGAGATAGGAATAAGAGTAGTTAACACACGTTTTGGTGTAGTATTAACTCCAAAAGGAGGTATTTTGCAAAAGCTACTTGGACCATACAAATTAGGTTTAGGAATAATCATTGGAAATAAAGATCAGCAAATCAATTGGGTCTCAATAGAAGATGTGGTAAAAAGTATTTTTTATTCAATAACAAATCCATCAATTCAAGGTGCTATAAATATTGTATCACCAAAACCAGTTACAAATTTAGAATTTTTAGATGCACTTAAAAGAATATTTAATACAAAGTTATCAATATCAATAAATCAAAATATAACCAAAGTAATCTTTGGCGAAATGTCCGATGAATTGCTATCTACAAATACATATATCATTCCTAAAAAATTAATATCTACAGGATACAAATTCTTTAATTTGGAATTAGATGATACACTTAAATTCTTACTTGGAAAAATGGAAATAAAGTAATAAATTGAATATTCAAATATCTACTATAAATGATTTTTAATCTTGTATATTGTTATTTAAGAGAAAAATATTATTAAAAATATAATTGCTAATGTTATTCCATATATTATGTGACCAAATAGACTTATGATAATTGGACCTTTTCCTAATGGATGATTCCATGGATTTATCCCAGTAATTGGTTTATGAATTGGCAGAAGTGTAACAATCCAAAGAAAAAGTCCATATAATAATCCTATTATCAACAATGGAATTTCATATAGAGATGGAATTAAAACCAGAGCTAACAATAATCCAATTCCACCAAGACCACCATTTAAAAAATGTAGCAAAAAGATTCCCCAAAAATAATTCTTATTATCTGGAAATCTGAAAATTTTACATGTCAAAACCTGATTTTCATGCCATTCTAAGATACCTATTAATTTCCACTTTGGAAAAAAGGGAATTTCAACAAGTGTCATCAATCCTGTGGACGTTAAGCCTGCTAAGAAGCTTAACAAAATCGAAAAGAGATCAATTTGCAAATAATGTGTGCACATCCATAAGTTTTATTTTTAAATATCTAAATACAATTATGATTCTTATTGTTATTATTATTACTTTGAATGATAGTTTCATTTATTATAGAGAAACTTATTATTTCTTTTATAAATTTGATATTGTGTTAATAATAATATAATAATTAAAAATTTCTTTTTCTAAATCTAAACGATATTTTTTATTTGATTTTTATCATTAAAAGTAGCAATATATGATATGGACGAAAGAGTAATAAGAACATATGTCCATAATAATTTAATGAAAAAAATATCAGGAAAGAATATTACAACAAGATCTATTATGCTCATCTCTATGATGATGATAGCTAGTGGATTAATGTTATTTTCTTTTAATTTGAATACAATAATGGCAGTCCCTGCTGATATAGTAGAAAGAGAAGGAGATTATTTGTATGGAAGATCAGTAGGTATTGTAGAAAATGAAAATGGAGAACCATTGTGGATTATAGCTGGTACATTTAAATCCAATTTATCATCAAATCAAACTCAACCTGGAAATAATTCCACCGTTTTTAATGCAAATTTGGAAATGATCAAACCTGATGGAACAGCAAAACATACTCACACTCTTACTAATTTTGTTTTAGCAGATATTGCAAATCAAAATAATGCTACTGTATTTAATGGCACAGGGACAATCAGTATGCCTGATACACCTTTTACTGATGTTCCTATAAGCATTAAAGTAATGAATAATAAGAATCTAGGTACGATATCCATAGATCCAACTAAAGTAGATAATCACTTTGGCACTAAACCAATATATGGTCTTCCTTTAGAAGATAGTGAAAATAAAGAAAGAAAACATGGAGAGAATAAACAATATAAAAATAAATCTTAATTAATTTAGAGATAATAATTTTATTTTATTTTATTTTTCTTTTCATATTAAGTATTATAACGATTTTATAGGAATAGTTAATATATCATTTATTTTGTTAACAAAGTATGAATTTTAAAAATACTGTTTTTTTTAGTGGTATGGCTGTTTTCTTGTCATTTTTAATTTTAAATAGTGTGACATACCATTTTGCATTTGCAGCAACGGAATATGAACATAAAACAAAATGGGGAGAAAAAGGTGTTGCAATTGGACAATTTAATCAAGTAGGTGGGATTACTGCTGACTCTGAAAATAATATTTATGTTGGTGATTTCACAGGTCGTTCAAACATGATTCAGAAATTTACAGAAAATGGATCATTTATTCTTGGTTTTGGTGTATTAGGTAATGGTCCACAATTTTTTGCTAATCCTTCTGGTCTGGCTGCTGACTCTGAAAACAATATTTATATTGCAGATTTTGGAAATCCTAATTATGCTATAAAAAAATTTAGCAGTGATGGAAACTTTATAGACACTTTTGGTTCCTTTGGTCTTGGAGATGGACAATTTATTACTCCTGGTGGACTAGGTGTAGATAAAGAAAATAATATTTATGCAACAGATTTTGGAGAAAATAATAATATACAAAAATTTGACCAAAATGGTAATTTTCTAATGAAATTTGGTACTTATGGAACCGGTGATGGGCAATTTTTGAATCCTACGGATGTAGCCGTAGATTCACTTGGAAATATATTTGTAGCCGATTCTTTTAACGATCGTGTACAAAAATTTGACCAAAATGGTAATTTTCTAATGAAATTTGGTACCCAAGGAACTGGTGATGGGCAATTTAATAATCCTTTTGAATTAGTAATTGATTCTTCTGATAATATTCTCGTAGTTGATAACAATAACAATCGTGTACAAATTTTGAATAACAATGGTGAATATATTTCTCAATTTGGTAATCAAGGTCCAGCAACTGACAGACTTGAAGATCCAATTACTATTACAATTGATTCTTCTGATAATGTATATGTAGGAGATGGAAAAGATACTGATATACATGTATATAGTCCAGTAAAATAATGCATTTCTTTAATTTGTATTTGTTAGAAATATAATAAAAAATAGAGTATCGTAAAATTGGGCCAAAAATAGTGGTATAAAGTTATTATTTCTTTTTTATTAATTTTTACTTTTTATTTATTAAATTTTTTATAATTATTTATTGTTCTTTGAAGTTTAACACAATAAGAACAAGCCCATCGGGAGTTGAATAGTCATGATTTCAGTGTTCAATATTTAATATTAAAATTTAAATTAAATGATATATATCAAAAGATAGATACAAAATTTGTAAAAATCTATCTCTATTGGGGTAACAACCATACGAATGTATTATGTAGAAGACTATGGAATGTATATAATGTATGTTTGTCTTCAAATCCACACTATTCAAGACATGCCTTTAAGTACGTAGATGATGAATCTAGCAAAGTATTTTATTTATTATTTTAGATTACTTTGTTAATTGACAAAATTATTTACTAATAATTTTTTTTAATTGCCAAAAATTTATTTGTGAGAAATGCATATTATATTTCAATCACTGAATAACTACAACAACAACTCCAACAACTATATAATTCTCTGTATAATAATGTCCATTTTTTGAAAGGTATCTAACGCCATTGTATGCCTTTGTGTTCATCAAACAGTATTATTATAGAGAATAATAACAATATAGAGCAACATCTCTCTCTATCTATCTATCTATCATAAAAAAATAGTTATTCAGTGATTTGGGAATGGAAAAATTCCACCACAACCTAGTCCATAATCGAAATGGTAATAATATTGATAGCAGCAGAGCAGTAGTTTGTTAGCCTCTTCTATTGCCATCTTCAATATCATTACCATTTCTTCCTTTTTCCATTTCCCAATTAAATTAATTTTTTTAAAATTTTTTAAATATAAAATTATTATTATATTTTCTGATGCCACATCATTTGAATTCAATCCACTATAACATTTTTTAACTTTTAAACCTGCATTTTATTTGGTATAATATTTAAGATGCTAAAATACTTGATAAAATTTTGAAACTTCTAATATTCAACCTTTACTCTTTCATTATTTTTATTGTGAATCTTCTAGCATATTTCCAGTAATATTAGACTGGTTTTGAACTTGTTCTAATTTTTCTCCCACAATTGAATCCTCAGTTATAATAGCAGTTGTATTATCCAATCTGTCAATAGATGTTGTATTTATCTGTGCAAAAGATGATTGCAAAGTAAAGATCAAAATTAATAGAATTAGAATAATATTTTTCCTCATTTATAATTATGAATATTACTTTTACTTTAACATTTCTTGCTATTGTATTATTATAAATTTTGGAACTATAATATATTCATCGTTAAAAAAGGGAAGGGAATATATCAATAATAGATACATAGAAAAAAGATAAGATGTGATAAGTCTATTTATCATTAAGACTAACTACTTTAAGTGATAAAGAATTATCAATTATATTTTCAAAAGATATAATTTTTAAATTCTCTGAATTAATGAAAAAAACTTTTATTGTTGTTGTCATTATTCAATTATTAAAGTAATTTCTCATTATCTAGAATATTTTTATTTTTTTTACTAAATGTCAATAACCTAAATAAAAAAATTATCAAATAAGAAAATAGTTTTTTATTAATCCAATTTATAATATTGGTTTTGTAAAAAGATTATAGGAGTTGTTTGATTGGTATTGGTATTATTAGATGGTGGTATATAGTCTCTATCTATTCTTGAGAATGATCTCCTTGACCAATAGCAAAATTAAGATTCTATTGTTATCAAATAAAGTTACTACTAACAGTATTATGAAATAACTTAATTTTATATTATATTCATTATTAATCAAAAATATTTATATTATAAAGCCATAGCCCTTCGCTGTAGGAGCAAACAGGTACAACAGTTAGCAGGCTATGGCTAGTTTTTTGTTTGTACTTGTGGTTATTAGTATATTCAACATTTTATTTAGCAATTATAGACAAATTATCTTCTTCTGCTATCTTATATTAGACGACATAATCTTCTAGATAGACAAATTAATAAATTTTATATTTACTATCAGAAGTAGGTTCAGGTTGAGGCTCTGGATCTGGTTGTGGTTCAGGTTCAGGATTAGGCGCTGGATCTGGATCAACAACTTCTAATCTAATTGGATCTAAATTCTCTATCATCATTAACAAATCAATAACAACATATTTTATATAACTTTATCAAATATCAAGACAAATTAATCAATTGTCATAGCCTGAATGAAAGACTAATTCTTTGGGTTTAATCTAGATATGTCAAGAGTATGACAATATATTATGAATCTTTATTCAGACTTATAATCAGCGTCCTGACTGCCTTGATAATAGTTGATAATGTTCTTCACATAATGGAAAAGAAGTTTCAATTTCATTTAAAGTTCTTGTAGCAAATTTAGGACAATCTTCCACATCTGAAAATCCCTTTTCTTTTTCATAAGTTCTATAGTGACATGTTTGTTGTTGTTCTTCTTTCATGGTATTATTACTCATTTGAAAAGTGAATTATAAAACAAGTTATTATCATTTACTAATTTTATTATTTTATTGGTAAAAGTAGCCATAGTCCTTTAAGGAATTTATCCCTATAACAACAGAGAAGGCCTAGTATCAATAGATTATATTTGCGAAACTATTATCTTAGTATTGAATAATCGAAGTATAATCAACTATAGAAAAACCTAAGCATATTATCTAATACTTAATAGAAGTTAATAGTCATAGCCAAATTAATCAGTTGTAACCAAGTTCTATTATGCAATTGGTTACATATACCGATATGGCTATGACTATTGAGTACTTTCGTCTCCTTCTATGTGAACCCCTTTTGTTAATACTAGATAATAATAAAATTATTTAAAAATTAAAGACTAATTATTAGTAAAAGCAGCTTATTTATTAATATTATAACTATTTTCAGTTAGATAATTTATTTACAATTATTATAAAGAATAAAGTCCTTATTATTGTTATCATATGCGAACCAGATAATAAGTAGGTAAATATCTACTAATTATCTGTAGTATCATATGTAACCCCTTGTAGCGTAGATAAGAGAGCTACTCTCAAAAGAGTCAGTATCTTATTGAGGCTACAGGGAATAAATTTATTTTACTGTTTATACCACTATTTAACAAATATTCATTAATTTATTCATTCTTCTTTTTTCTTTATGTTTTTTACCTATACTAGCATTATATAGCATATGGATTTACCTTTTTTCCAGATCTGTCTTCCACTTTTTCGATACATCGATCAAATCTTTTTGTATCTACTCCTTTGTTGACCTCCTCGAGGCAAATATCTTTTAGTATGTTATATTTATTTAGGATTATAGAAATAAATTTGATTTTATATACTAATAGAAAAGTAATTATTACTTCAGCAAAACAAAAACTAAAAGAAAATTATGATTTTAAACAATACTAGCATTATAATAAATAATGTTACTAAAGTAAAAAACAATAATTATAACTATATATTATCAAATACCACTGTTAAAAGAGATTTTGTATCTTATTATAGAGTAAAAATGACAATTAAAATCTAAATTCAATTTGCAAATGATTATTTATTTTGAAACAAACCAAAAGATATTGTGAAATTGTAGAATAACTATGCAAATACTTGCTAATTTTATAACTTCTTTTAATTTACGAGCTATGTTCCTTTTTCATATGGTCATTGAGCATTTTTTCATTTTTAGCAATATAATTGCATATTCTGCAGGTTCTTTTATCTTTGCGTCCTTGTAAGTAATCAGCTAGTCGCATTAGATACATTGTAATACCCCACATAATTATATTAATAAACAATCTTATTTAATGATTATATTTTTCTAAAGTAAAGAACTAAAAATTTCACTTATATGATTATTATAGTTATATAAATTTTTGAATGACATCTACAAGAATAATTGAACCGTTAAATGTTATACTAAACATTCTATACTAAAATGTCACAAGGAATGTCAAATCAAAATATATAGGATTTATAAATGAAGCATTATATGCAGAAAATGCAGAAAATGCAGTAGTAGACAAAATAACATCTAGAATTGATCCTGCTTGTCGAGAGAGACCCTGCATGCAAGAATTGTTCTGCTAATATCTTGTATTTTAGCTTTTATTATTTGGAACTAATTTTTGATTTTATATTATTCAAAAAGTATAGAAACATGAGAAATGACAAGAAAGGATTAATACCAATATCGACACAAAAATGAGAGTCTAATGTTATAATAATATGGAGTATATTTAAAATTTAGTTAGAACATTTGTTCTTTTAATAACATAATAATAAATAAAATTTCAAATTAGATGTTTTTCTTTAGGTACAAAGACTTTAAAAGATATTATATTGTATCTTCTAAAAAATACAGTAAATTTGTTAATTATTTTTTACAGTTAGTATGTATGTAGTGGTATAATTCCACCCTATAGGTCCAGCAAATTCTTCATTGTCTTTGTCTATATTACCATTTGTTTGGTTATTTGTTGTGGTTTTAATATTTCCCTTAAATTTAAGTTCATAATTACCAACAGGTAAAGGTTTTAAAAATATCCAATTTCCGTCAGAAACTGCTTGGGTTGTCTGTGGTGGTAAATCTAAAATGTTATTTTCAGGTAATGTAAGATTAAAAATATCTGATTGAATACGATAATTTTCTAGATTTGGTATTCTTATACCGTTAAGTGTTGCAAACTCTGGAACTGTTGTATCTTGAATTTTTTTAGCACAATTACTTAATTCCTTTTTTGTTTTCATTTGTGGATATTCAGCAAATGAACATTCAGAATTTAATATAGGAAATAGTATTCCTACACCATAAGGGATTTCACAATAGCGCTTAACTG
This sequence comes from Nitrososphaeraceae archaeon, assembly GCA_035253885.1. Taxonomy (GTDB): domain Archaea; phylum Thermoproteota; class Nitrososphaeria; order Nitrososphaerales; family Nitrososphaeraceae; genus TH1177. The sequence goes on along the minus strand of DATFBJ010000295.1, from coordinate 1,330 downwards.
AGTGTTGATAGGTACCTGGGAAAAACCATACAGGTTCTTTCTGACTCTCTTTACAGAATTTTCCAGTATCATCATATGCAGGATGAATATCTTTTGGAATTAAATATGCCCATTGCCACCATTTTATAGTCCAATCTGCATATGTAAGGTTAAAAGGATTAGAACCAAGCTCAAAAACTAATTTAGAAGGGATATCAATATTAGTATCATTTGCTTTAGTAGTAGTTTGATTAGACAAGTCTTCACTATATGAAACAACATTATTATTCAAATTTACAAGAATTAAAACTATCATAAAAGAAATTAGAATTAAGATAAATTTTATTATCATATTTAATTCTTTATTTCAAGATATATTAAGAACTTTTTCTTTTCTTAATGCTAAAAAGATATTTTTGAAAAGAATAACTCCTAGTCTATCCCTTTTTATGGTTTGCCAATGAGGGAGAATATCGATAGCGGTTCTAAAATGAATCTTGTCTAGATATATCATTACCTTGTATTTAGCTGATTGGTATTCTTACTTGTAAATGGCTCTATAAGATGACAGATATTGTGACTTGTCGTCATTATCATTTTTTCCATATGGTTTTTAGTAGTTATTATCCATTCCATAGTCTTGTTGATTCATAGCTATTGTAGTAGTTATTATTCTTGTCTGGATATTATGTTGGTTCATAGCTATTATATATATTATCCATTCCACCTTTATCATAATATGATTGGACTTGTGCTTCTACTCCTATCATAAATAATGATGAAAAGATTGCAGCAATTGTTCTAGCTACCAGTACAATTATTAAAAATAATTATGTTTAGTATTAGTAGTTAGTAGTATTAGTAATCGTCTTCTATATGACTGAATGAATATAGTTATATTATTTTTATCTTTATTATCGTGCTGGCAAGGAATTTACGTTATCAAAGCTCTTTACTAATCTCTTTTCACATTCTTGGCCTTCTGGTGGTCGCAAATCCTCACTTGCAACACAGGCATGATATCTATCTCCGATTTGTATTTTGCCAATGTCTGTTTCTCTGTCAAATGTAAATGTTCTTGATATTGTAGTACCTTTACCTTTATCAAGTTCAGCTTGTACATCTTGTATAACTTCTGATTTTATTTGACCCTTTATCATAGCAGCGATTACTAATTTTTCTGTATCTTTTTTATCTGCTAAAGGAGCAATTATTTTTATTTTAACAGTATCGCTATTTGTAGTATTATTATTATTATTATTAGTGTTGATTGTATTCAGACTTGCTTGATAAAGTGCTTGGCTTTTAGAATAGACTTGAGAATCAGGTTTAAATAAACTGATTTTAGTAG
>DATFBJ010000294.1:0-6559 GCA_035253885.1 Nitrososphaeraceae archaeon | reverse complement strand
TTACTAAATTCTTTTTTTATATTTTTTAGAATTTGAAAAATGATACTTAAAGATAAAAAAAATAATTACTAATTACTTGATGGCTGTTGTATTTTCAAAGAATCAAGCATTTGTTGTATTGTATCCAAATGAGTAGAAAATTTTGATGCTTCTGCATTATATGAAAATGAATATACTTTATTTCCTAGAATAGTGAATATTTGCATAAAATTAAATTCTACTGGTGAATTTTGTGCAATTTGGTCACCTGGTGAAAATGTTATTTTATGGGCTGGATTTCCTGCTAATGTTGTTGATTCAGATTCTGTTATTTTCATACCTTGTTGTTCTAACGCCGTGCTTGTAACCTTTGTATATTCATCTAATGAGATATTATTTGTATAGGTAGTTATTGATAAAGCAAGTTCTACAGGTAATACATCTGAAAGACTTTCTAATGGTGAATAAAATCCAATAATACTATTATAAGTTGGGAGTTGATTAGATGAAGCCATCCAATTAGAAGGATATTGAATTTTTATTCCATAGATGGGATTTTCATATAATAAACTAGAGGAAGATAGTGAGGATGATGGACTTTGTTGTGCGATAGTCGATTGAGGAATATCATAAAATGTATCCCCAATAACTATAAAACTTGCTAATATACAAATAGTTGATATCATTATAGTAGATGCAGTTGTTTTAAAATTACTCATATTACTAATTCATTGTTGTCTTCATTTTATTTTAAAGTATATGCCTATTCATAGATTGTAATGATAATCTTTAACCTTAAAGAACTATTATTGATAATAATAGTTAGTGCTTAATTTTAATACAAATACTTTGAAAAAAGAAACATCATTACCTTACCTAAGATCAAATATTTTAGGATTGTCATTTTTGTTATTATTAATTGCTTTTTATCCTCAAAATTTATCTGCTTTTTTTCATACTAATCAAATGAATAATCCACTATATGGAAATTTTGGTTCATCAGTAACCTCTCTATATTCTAATCCTGGTTCTCTTTATGGATCTAATTTTGGATCAATCTATGGAGGAGGAGGAGGAGGCATAAGTGGATTAGGAATGAATAATGGTTTTGGTATGATGATGCCGGGATATGGATATGGTACACCTAGTTTTGGTAGTGGAGGATTATTAGATGTGTTATCTGGTCTCCTAGGATTAGGTTCTTCTATGTTTGGAGGAGGCATAGGTGGATTAGGAATGAATAATGGTTTTGGTATGATGATGCCGGGATATGGATATGGTATACCTAGTTTTGGTAGTGGAGGCCTCGGAGGAGGAGGAATGCTAGATGTAATCTCCGGCATATTAGGAGGGCTAGGTTCATCATCCAATCAAGGATTTGGATCCAACTATAATTTTGACTATGGCTATGAATCCAATTATAATAATAATCTTGACTATACACTTCAGCCAAATGATGATGATTTTGATAGTTTTGGATATAATAGTAATTATGGTTCTAATTCTGATTTTGACTATGGTAGTAACGAATTCCAATCAGACTTACCAATAGAAGATTTAAGATCTTTTGATTCATCAATGGAAGAGCAACAACAATATTCGTTCCAAGACGATTATGACTTTTCACAGACACCATTAGACGACTTTTCAAGCAACCTCTTTCAATAATAATAGGTATTAATTAATTTACAGCACTAAACTAAATCCTGCTAATATCAAGGCAGAAATGACTATTTTACCATAACAATGAAACATTAAACAATTTGGAGGTCAGACGACTGTCTGGGAGTGTTGCTTATTAGTTCGCTGGTGTACTAAAGGTCTGGCCATTATCAGTACTTACTGCAATGAAGATATTAAGGAAGCCAGCGGTAGCTGTATCATCATCCCTACCACATACATGTTATTTCCTTCAGATCAGTATCTTTATAAAAAAAGATTATATCTTATTATATATAGAAGATTATAATAAATTATAAAATTATATTGATAAGACTTTCATTATGATAACTGATAGAGAATCATTACATGGTTATTATGTGATTTTTCTTATATTTTATATAAATTAATATTTTATAATTGATATCTAATTTTGAGATTTAAATGGAATATATTGAATATAAAATAACCAGATAAAAATAATTAGCTTAGTATCGAAATTGCTTTATTATATAAATAAAAAGTGTTTAATATTACATAAGTATAAAAAAAATAATAGTTCGTTGGAAAATAGAAATACAATCGGGATACCAATAGATAAAGAATCTAAAGAAAAAATAGAAGGAAATTTAACTATTCCAGAATTCTCTAAAAGTCTAATAATTTTTGCACATGGGAGTGGCAGTAGTAGATACAGTAGACGGAATCAATATGTATCTCGAGTTTTAAATAATGATGGTATTTCGACACTATTAATAGATCTTTTAACAGAAAGAGAAGAAATAAAAGATGATGTTACAAGAGAATATAGATTTAATATTCCACTTTTGGCTGAAAGATTAATTTCTGTCACTGATTGGGTATTAAACCAAGATAATGAATTGAAATCTATTAATCGATTATTGGGATATTTTGGAGCTAGTACAGGTGCAGCAGCAGCTTTAATTGCCGCAGATAAAAGATCAGATAAAATAAATGCTATTGTATCTAGAGGTGGTAGAGTAGACCTAGCTTCTCAATATACTTCTCTAAAACAAATCAAATGTCCAACTTTGTTTTTAGTAGGAGAAAATGATTATCCTGTTATTGAATGGAATCAACAGGTTGTAGAAAAACAATTAGTAAATGTAGAAAAGAAAAAAATGGTGATTATACCTGGAGCTAGTCATTTATTTGAAGAGCCAGGAAAATTAGAAGAGGTAGCAAAATATGCTAGTGGTTGGTTTAGATGTTATTTTCAAATAAAAGAAAAAAGTGATATATAATAAAGATTATTATTTACTTTAGAATTTTAAATCTTTATCTTTCCTGATCTTATTGATGTATAATCTTATTTATGTATAATAAATAATCGATAGTGCTATATAAAAATACTAAAGTAATTCATTAAATTATAATTTCTTTACTTTTATAATAACATAATCAATTGTTTTATCTTTTGACAATTTGTCCATCTTTAATATCGATTTGTATAATATATATTCAAGAAATGAACCGTATTCAGAAGAAATTTTATTCTGTAATCGATTCCTATTTTCAATATAATATTGTGATAGTGGATTATATACTAATGATCCAATGTTATGAATTTCAATAATTTTGAATTTTTGATTTTTTAAGATAGACAAGATATGATTAAGTAAGTAATGTTCTGATGCCCAAGTAAAAGATAAAAGACCAAGTCTAATAAGAGTTTGGATAGAACCAACTAAATTTGTAATAACTGGTATTGCAATTACAAAAATTTTATCAGATTTTAATATATACCTTACTTCTTTAATAAATTCACTTAATGGTCTAAAGTGTTGAGCTGATTCTAAAGCTATTACTCTATCTATTGATTCTTTATTAAATGGTAACTTATTAGCTGTGCTATTAATTAAACAAATGCCATTTTTTTCTTGTAGATTTCGAGTATAATATTTCTCTTTTAATTTATTTGCAAAAATTAGATGATTCCTGTTAATGTTGATACAATAAATATCCAATCTAGGATATACATTTTTCCAAAACATTGCTGGTGATGATAAACCACTACCAACATCTATTAGATTTTCAGCAGATTCAAGTTCAGCAATTTTTCCTGTTATTTTACAGAGGTTCTTCTGTGCTTCGAATGGATCTCTAATTCCATCTGACCAATATCCAAAATTTAGCATATAGCTTCCAGTTGCAATTTGCATTAATGGTGATAATGAATTATACAAATTAATAACATCTCTTTGATTGCGTCTAATGCCCCATAATAGAGCATTAACTGGATTGATTAGTATCACTATACTACATTACACTCAAAAAATAAAAGTAATATTTGTTTTTGTATTTGTTTATAGGATATTAAGCTTTATATTGTATAATAGAACTGAGTTAATTTTATTACAATGGATAGATTGTAAAATTCATGGAATATATCTTTTTTTTAAATTAAAAAAATACTGTATTTTTAAATTATTATTTTACTAATTGTGATGTCTCTGAAATAGTACTATTTATTGTAGCTAAACCCTTTTCTTTTAATACTTTATTAAGTATGGTTAAATCAAATATATTGGATAGATCTGGCTTTGATTTTCCAAGAAATCCTACATTAAAAGCATCATCCGCAGATTTATGCAGTGACTGTTGTATAGGATCATAAGTAAATTCTAGCCTTGTCAATGCCTCCTTCAATACATCTTCTGGTATTGTCTGCCTAGTTAACTTTTTCAGTTCTGTATTAAAAGCCTTAATTGCTTCTTCTTTATTGTTATTTATCCATTGTGTCTCTTCAACATGAGCTTTAAGGAATTTTTCAATTACATCTGGATTATTTTGTAGATAGTCTGTTCTTACAACAATTAAACCGGTTACAAATTTTCCATCAGGCCATAAATCACGTTCGTCTAAGAATAATTTGCCGTTAGCTTCTTTGATCAACCGTTCTCCCCATGGTTCAGGTACCCAGGCACCGTCAATATCTTTTTTCAAAAATAATGTTATTATGTCTGGATTCTTTGCTGGTAAAACATGAACATTACCCTTATTTTCTACTGTCTTATATCCATGCTCTAACAAGTAATTTCTTAATGCAACATCTTGAGTATTACCTAATTGTGGTGATGCAAATTTTTTACTTGCAAAATCTGCTGTCGATGTTATACCAGTGTCTGCCCTTATTACAAATACTGCTCCTCCGCTTGTTGCACCTGCAATTGCTCTTACATCTTTACCTTCAGAGATCACATAACCGTTAATAGCTGGATTTGGGCCCACATAAGTAACATCAACTTGTTTTGCAAATAATGCTTCTATGGCTGAAGGGCCTGCGTTAAATATAAAAGGCTTAATTTCTACGTTATCACCTAATACTTTTTTAAAATCTCCATTTCCTATTCCAATAACGGATTGCGCATGATTTATGTTCGGAAAATATCCAATTCTTAAGACCTTTTTATCCTCCGTTTGGGGGTATGAGTATTGTATTAAAGGAAAAAGAATCAGCGTTCCCGCAAGAATATATATTAGAATACTTTTATTGGATCTAAATCTTTTATCCACATTCTCAATAGTTAAACTCGGTATAAGAATGCTCTTAAATAGGCATAATTTATAACTTGTATGCATTATTTTCTAATAATTATCTAAACTTAAATATGAAAATATACTATATTGGTTATATTTATTATTATTTTAAATTCAACAAATTATTAAATTTAAATATCAAAAGGAGTCAAGTCATATAATTTTTTCTTGGATCCTTGGATCTAAATTCTCGATTATTACTCCTTATCGCTTTAATTAGCTTATTGATACTTGATTGTTCTTCTTGGAAGCTCGCTAATGCGCATTAATTCTGTCTGATCTATTGGATGTATTGCTTTAATGATAAAATATATAAATTTTATTGATGGTTAGCTTAGCCAATAATATTCTTAAAAGTTGGAGTATTTTATTGTTTACCAGTGCCATTTCCGATTTAGAAAAATATTTTCTTCGAATCCATTTTATTAAACCAACTCGAAAGGATCTATCAGACCTAAATTAACGCATTCACCCAATTTTGCAATTAGATGTAATTGTAAGGAGTAAATTGAATTTCCAATATGAAATTTTTGAGAATATGTAGATAGTATATAAGAAATAAATTTTCCAATTAGTACTTTTAGTGAATATGTTTAAATCAAATTGTTTGTCTATCCCAAAATATTTTTGTTTTACTATTTAAGTAATTCTCCAATTCTTTCTAAAATTTTATCATTGTATATATTATTACCTAAAATTTTTTTAGTAAATTTCCATTGCAATTCAAAAAGGCTTTACGATGTCGGCAATATTCCTAATTTCTTCTATATTGTTCCCGTTAATCTCAATTTCGAGAATTTAAAATTTAAATGATAGTAAATCACAAAAATATTCATCCAACAAATTATTTTGAATTGCATGTTCTGTACTTTTACTATCTATTAAAACTAAAATATTATGATCATGGTAAAATTTAATTCTTCGGTAAAGTTCAGAAGAGGAATATAAGAGTAAACAAGATCGAGGTATCTTGAGATAATCAACAATAATATGGGCAATATTGGCATAAATAAAAAAACAGTTATATAATCTATTTAATTTCCTATATTAGGAATCCCTTATTTCTAAAGCTCTTTATTTTAAGAATATTAAAAGTATCAACGTATGATAATCATATTAATTAATTTAATATAAACAATGTATTGAATTATGATATATTTTCTCTTAGCTCTAGTAACATCAATTCAACAAAAAGTGCTCTATATCTTATGATGTATGTTCTTGAGTAATTAAATATTGATTTAAATGAAAATTTTTTTTATAATTTTATAATTATGTATGCAAATTTTACCTATAACATTACTATTAAGCATATTTAATATCAATTAAATATCATCTATTATAAAATACATAAATGTAT
>DATFBJ010000293.1:0-2842 GCA_035253885.1 Nitrososphaeraceae archaeon | reverse complement strand
CAATTAGTATCCAACTACTGAACATAATTATCTAAATTGATTAAATTGCCGTTGATCGATATTCATAATCCTTTAAAGTATACTATAAAGAGTTAAGATGAGATATTGCAAATGAGAAGAAAGTTGTAATAGTGGATTTTTTAAAAATATAACTACAATTATATGTAAAGAGAATTATTAACTATAATTATTTATTGTATATAAACGAAGTTTAAAGTTGCCAATACATTGAAAGTAATACTGATAGTGGTACAAAAATAAGGGTCTATTTATGGTAATAAAATAAATATAATATTTTAAATTATGTATTTATTACAAATCGATAACATAATATAAAAAAAGAGCATCACTGATATAAAATAATAATAAGACATTGGATATATACCAGTACATTTTATGAAATTTTAAACGGATTTGGTAGAATTATCTAGTATTTCAATACAATGCTATTATTTATGCCTATAAGTATTTTAGATAATTAGTACTGCTCTATATAGATAGTTCATTAAAAATGCTTTTTTCATATAACTCAATTAATATAGAAAACAATAAAAAACTTTACACTTGACGGATTCAGTATTTTAATTTTATTAAAGTTAAAAATTTTAGATATTGAAATGTAAAAAAAAGAAGATTAAGTAGTTTTTTATTATTGCTTAATATATATTTGCTCTATTGCTTGTTCTATATTTAATTAGGCATTAGAAGAACTTGCTGTTGTATTATGAATATTATCTCTAGTAACTTGTTGGAATGTTTTTACCGTATTAGATCCTATTTTTGATAGTTCTTTTACATTCTCTTTTGTATGTTGCACAGATGTATTGACAGATTCTAGATTTGCAAATATGGTATTATTTATTACTTTTGTTGCGGCCACAGCATTATCTGCAAAACTACTAACTATTTTTCCATAGTTTTCAGCTAGTTGTCTCGGAGATACAACCCAATCAGACCACATTTGTAAGGAATTAGCTAGAATATCTTTTTGTGATTCTACATAATTATCTGTAATTTCTCTAATTGCTTGAATTGTATTTTCCTGATAATCATTAACAATTTGAGTATACCGTGGAATATCTTTTCTTGCTTCATTAGTTGTTTTCTTGATATTATCTCTTGTTTCATCTATTACTTTATTAACTGCTTGTTGTTGTTCTCTTTGAAATTGTTGTTCTGTTGTTGAACGTGTTTCATTTGATTCTTCTTCTTTGCGTTCTTGTCTTTTTGCTGACATAATTTAATAATAGTCATGAAAGCATATAACCTATCATATACAATGATATTGATTACCATTAACACATATTAATAATAGTGTACATTGATGATTTGATGGAGTTTTTTGTCTTTAATTAAATATTATAAAGCAAAATTATATTGTACATCTCATAGTAGAATTATTTGTATATAACATCCTCTTTAATTCCCTGAATAATATCCTGTGTAGTAATGATATACAAACAATCTCAATGATCTTTATCTATATAAATCCAAATACTAAGGCTATTGTTAACTTATAAATTCTAAGAAAACAAGAGTTGGATTATGTTCAGATGAATTTGCCCTAAAACCTTCGAGTTTGAAATGAACATTTAAGTTCTAATGTAAATTAAGAAAAGTAATGATGGAAAATAGTTTAGAATATTCTTTATTTCTTTCCCAATATTACATCTTGCTAATCCATATTCATATGCACTCACTAGATTAGAATAGAACTTTTGCTGTGTCCAAGATTAATAAAATAATCTTGTGATAGCAAATTATAGAGTGATTTTATATAAATTGTCTTGTAAATATTGTAAATAGCCCCTCTAACATCACTAAGGCCATATACATAGAAGGTAAACTTATTCAATAACAGATCTTTATATTTACATATAAATTAAATAATAATTTTAAACTAGACCTAATGCGAATGTAATAGCCATAATAGCCAATATTATTGCACTTATTTTTGGAAGATACTTGGTATAATAAATTATGTTATCCTGTATCGTATTTCCAATTACTTTGACTGATAAAATTGTAATACCTATTAAAGCAACAGATACGGATAGAGCATATACAATCATTAACAATAATGGATTTACTCCTCCTGCTGCTAAGGAAAGTATTACAAATTCTTCTTCATGTGCAAATCCTAGTATTAAAGCAGAAATTGCTAATGCTGATAGTGATGGCAATACTCTTATTTGATGGCTATGTATATGTCTATGAAATCCTTTATCTTTATTCCAATGAATATGATCATGTTTCACCGCTTCAAAAATTTGATGATGTAAATGACCATGTTGACTCTTTACTAAATTATCTGATTTTTCTTTCCAGAACATAAAAGCCAATATTCCAAGTGTAATTGCTGCAGCATAGTTAAGGTAATTTTGAGGTATAAAGATATAGATGCTAAATAAAATAAATGCTAAAACTACAACTATTGAAGAAAGAAAATGAGCAGAAGCAAGTATGCATGAACTTAAAATACTATTAAAAAGTGGTCTTTTACTTTGAAGTGCATATAGAACTGCTATTGTCCATCCATGAGATGGATTTATTCCATGTAATAAGCCAAAAATGATTATACCAGATAAAATAGGTAATATTTCTTGCAATTAATTATAAATATTAAATATCATTATTTATTTTAATTTTTTTTACAAGCAAAAGCAATTGCTAATAGAATTTTATGAAATTATAAAGTTGAAATCAAATTTGTCAAATATAAGCATATTTGAAGGAATAAATTTATTAAATTCATTCTAAAATTTTTCTCATTGAAAATTCAGATATATTTTGGAATTATCATTTTAGGAATTTTTTTTACAATATCAATAAATTCTGTTTT
>DATFBJ010000292.1:0-5048 GCA_035253885.1 Nitrososphaeraceae archaeon | reverse complement strand
ATCTTTGGCTTCTTTTCTATAAAGATAATAAATTATTATAATATTTATTATTATAGTTAGAATATTTCCACCTAAAATAGATTGGCCATAAGAAATTGATTCTATGATATTTAATATACTTAATATTATCAGAATTATCATAGTGTTTGATATTATTAAAATAATAGATATTATGATAGTAGTTGTACGAGCCCAAGGTTTACCTTTTAAAAGGCCATAGGCAATAACAAAATGAACTAAAGAAAATAATATTATTATTCCTGCTATAAAATAGAGAAAATAATTAATATTTTTCATTATCTCTGAATCACTTATTTGAAAATTAGTATTGTTAGATTCTAAGATAAATGGAGCATAATCAGATGTATCAAAACTAGAAGAAAAATTTATTGTAAAAATAAAAGTTGCCATTCCCCCAAATAATAAAAATGAACCATTAAGAATGAACAAAATTGAAATTATCGTTATTCCAATTGGTCTTTTAATATTCATAAGGAAGATTATTAATACATCAATTTATAAGTATATAATTCAAAGTATGTTAAAAATTTCAAGCTGAAAAATTGAGAACAATAGGCTTTTTATTTTGTTATTCGTTTTTTATATATTTATCTAGTTTTAATAATATTATAAATAAAGAAGCTTATGTTGTTATTATTAATATTATTCTATTTCATTTTTGATGAATATTCCTTCTATCTTTTTTTATTAAATTATTAGATAATATTTTTGGTATCTATGAATCTAACTAATGTGTTCACAAATACTTAACCTTTTAAGACTTGTTACCTGTTGATAGATTTTAATATAAAATTCAATTGTTAATTTGTAACCATTATTAGAAATATTTATATTTTAACTATTTATTAATGAGTAAAATATACAGAACCTTTATCCAAAAATTAAATACAATGAATTTTCTAGACTCTTTCATTTAAAAAATTTTTTGGTAAATTTTGTTTCTTAGATATTAATATTTGATTTTATTTTTAAGCAGAGTTATTTTACCTAGAGTTATTAGCTATTGTAGTATTGTCTGACTTTGTTCTCTCATAAATTGTGTAAGATAATACTTTCCTCCTGTTCCCTTTCCAGATATTCCAGAACTTTTCCATCCTCCAAAAGATTGCTTTCCAACAAGAGCTCCAGTAGTTGAACTTTTTTTCCTATTAACATATACAACACCTGCTTCTATATTATTAATAAAATCTTCTAGTTCTTTTTTATCATTTGTATAAATACCTGCTGTTAATCCATATTCAGAATTATTGCACATAGATATAGCCTCATTAAATTTGTCATATTCTTTTATACAAAGAAATGGTAAAAATAGTTCTTTTTTAAAAAGTGTATTTTCAAAGGATAATCCATTTACAATTGTAGGCATGACATAATATCCATATTTTAAATTACCATCCTCTATTACTTTTCCTCCATAGAGAACTTTTCCTTTTTCTGTTGCAATTTTGACATATTTCTTAAAATTTTGAAAAGCATTAGAGTTAATCAAAGGACCTAGATCTGAATCTTTATTTTCAGGATTTTCTATTCTTATTTGTTTAACATTTGATATTAATTTTTCAATAAATTCTTTTTTTATATCTTTCTGAACATAAACTCTTGAACATGCACTACATTTTTGTCCTCCATAAGAAAATGCTGCTTTACTTACTCCCTCTGCAGCCTTATCTAAATTGGCAGTTTGGGTAACAATTGTAGGATTCTTCCCTCCTAGCTCCGCAATTATTGGTCTCGGTTTTATAGTTGAAGAATCTTTGAAAATAGTATATCCTACATCTTTTGAACCTGTAAAAACAATTCCCGAAATCTTTTTACTGTTAATTATTATTTTTCCTATGGTAGCAGAATCTCCAGTAATATAATTCAAGATACCGGGGGGTAGACCAGAATCAATTATTATTTCTACTAACTTGTATCCAATAATTGGAGTATTACTTGCTGGTTTTACAACTGCAGTATTTCCTGTAATAATTGCTCCAATACTCATTCCTAGAAAAATGGCAGCAGGAAAATTAAAAGGAGAAATTATACCCCAAACACCGTATGGTTTCATGACGCTAATATTTTTCTCAAAGTCTCCTTTTGACTTATTAATAGTAATATATCCATTATTATCTATCATATCCATACAATAGTAATTAATAAAATCAATTGCTTCATCAATATCAGCAACAGCTTCATATCTATTTTTTCCATTCTCAAAAGTTAATAGTGCAGCTAATTCAAATTTACGTTTCCTCATAGTATTTGCGGCTTTTTTAAGAATTTTAATCCTATCATGATAGTCATATTTGCTCCAAACTTTGAATGATTGAAATGAAGACTCTATTGCTCTATTTATTAATTCTTCCGTTACTTTAGAAACATATCCAATTACAATTCTCCTATCAATAGGCGATATATGTTTATATTTATCTTTAGTATAGATTTTTTTATTATCTATAATAATAGGATAATCTATATTACCAAATCCTTTTTTTAAAGATTGAACAGCATCATCAAATTTTTTGTGGAATAAGCTTTCTTGATTTTTTTTAATATAATTTTCATAAGTTTGTTCATTGATGAATTTCATATAAATAATAAGGATTATCTAATTATTAAACAATTTATTATCAATTACCATTATTAAAATTAATTGGATACAAATCATAAAAAATATTACAGTAACAATAGAATGACAAAAAAATCTTTTTCTGTAGTAAAAAAAATGAAGAAACTTACCTATAATTCAACATTTGTATATCCTTTAGTGATTAAGGATGGTCAAGGATGCTATATTGAGGATATAGATGGAGAACAATATCTTGATTTCACTTCTAATATTTGCTCAAGTCCATTGGGATATGGTCATCCGGAAATTAAAGAACTCATAAAAAGATATGGGGATATTGGTGCACATAAGATAGCAGGACAAGATTTTTATTGTGAGGAACATATTCTTTTGGCTGAAAAATTACTTGCAATTACCACCATTTCTAATTCAAAAGTTTTTTTTATAAACAGTGGCGCAGAAGCAGTAGAGAATGCAATTAAACTTGCATATAAAAAGATGGGTCCATTACCAGGAATTTCTTGTTTAAATGCATTTCATGGTAGAACCTTAGGTGCACTTAGTTTTACATTTAGTAAGGAGGTACAAAAAAGTAATTTTCCCGAATTCCCCGTAAAAAGAATAAAATTCTGTACTTCTGATAATGATCCGGAAATACAAGCAATAGAAAAATTGGCATGTGAGTACAAAATTTCTTTTATCATTACAGAGCTAATTCAAGGAGAAGGAGGAATAAACGTAGCTAGTAAAAATTTTGCAAAAAAACTTGATCTAATTTCTAGAAAATATAATATTCCACTCATTATAGATGAAATACAAACAGGATTAGCCAGAACTGGAAAATGGTGGGCTTTTCAATATTATGATATCAAACCCGATATTATATCAATTGCAAAATCACTTCAAGTCGGAGCAGTTATTTTTGATAAAAAATTTGAACCAACTCAACAAGGAGTATTATCCAGCACTTGGGGAGGAGGTAACAGAATAGATATGGCTATTGGATTAAAGATTATTGATATAATAGATAGAGAAAAGTTATTAGATAAAGTATATAAAAATGGAAATTTTTTAAAGCAATATTTAATAGAATTAAAAAATGTCAATGATACAATAATGGATGTTAGAGGAATGGGATTAATGCTTGGAGTCGAGTTTTATGAAAATGAGGTTAGAAATAAGGTGATAAATAAACTCTTTAAGAAAAAATTATTAGTTATTCCTGCTGGTATCAAAGCTATTAGAATAATACCTCCGCTTATTATAACAAAGCAAGAAATTTCCAAAGGTTTAGAAATTTTTGAAAGAGTTTTAAAGGAAATTAAATTTTAATAAGCTTTCTTTTTTCTTTTTTCTTTTCCTTTTATATATTTTTCATGGAAATCAAGAGATCTATACAAAGCAACTATTGATGCAGCATTTAATATCTGTCCCTTAAACAACATTTCCTTCAATTGATTTATAGTCAATATATCAATTTTTATATGCTCCATTATTCCTAAATCTTGTTTATTATTTTTTACAAGATCATAAGCTACATATATGTAACCTTTTTGTTCAAACATCGAATAATCTAGAGTATATTCTCCTACAAATAGAATCTTATTAGTATTATAACCTGTTTCTTCATTAAATTCTCTTATTGCAGCATTCATTGGAGTTTCACCATCCTCTATATAGCCAGAAGGAATTTCGAATTGTATTGAGTCAACTAAATGTCTATAACTTTTAATTATTAATACTTCATTATCAGATAAAAATGGAACCACTGTAGAGTAATTTTTTCTTTTTCCTCGAATGTATACTTTTTTAATACCATTAATATTCAATAAATCTTCATATAATTGAATGTATTCATTTGAATAGACTTTTTTTTGAGAATCTATAATACTCCATCCAGCTGGTCCATTTTTTAACATTTTTTTAATAATATTTTTTTTGATTTCATCAAATATATATTTTTATGTGTTTTAAACCTATACTTCTTTAATAATATTTTTTTCTTAATTAGACATATATTTTTATTTGAAATTGAAAGAAATTGAAAAAAGTTTATTGTAAACTTTGAATGACAGCAGTAACAAAGTCATCAGGGGTAATAAATTTATCATTATCATATTTATGATCAAACGGTGATGTGGGATTGGATTCTAAAATTTGTTTAATAGAATAACCATTATTAATCTGTGAAGAAATATTTTTTCGCACATCTTGAATCATGGATAAATATTCATATAAATCATTCAAATTAGAAATATCACCGTGACCGGGTATAATTACACTTTCTTTGTTTAATAAAGGAATTATTTTTTCCAAAGCTTCAATGATACCATCTATTGTTCCGTTACTTGATGTATCAATAAATGGATATCTATTTTTAACAAATATATCTCCAGTATGTAGAATATTATTCTCTTTAAAATAGATCATTGAATCACCATCAGTATGAGCATTAGGAATATGATAAACAAGC
>DATFBJ010000291.1:0-2224 GCA_035253885.1 Nitrososphaeraceae archaeon | reverse complement strand
TTATGTAAGTATCGATTTCTTATACATCATAGAAACTTGAATTTTCCTGTCTTGAATTCTGATAATTCTTTTTTTAAGGAAAAGGAATTAGATTTTATAGATTTATCGCCATCATCATTATCATTATCATCTACAAATACAAATGAAAATAAATCTTTTACAAAAGATCATCTATTATATTGTCAAGATAAATATACATCAGATAAAGACAGATCCTTTTTGAATAAAAACAATACTTTTCCTCAAATAACAGATATTCAAACATACATTGCAGAGACTGAAAAAAGAGTTTTGGAGGCTTTTGAAAAAGGTTCAAAACTTTCTCCAAGAATAGAAAGGTCTGATCAGTTTTTGCAACAACATGCTGGCTCTAAACTGAAACTTGTAGTACTCTATGTTGATTTAGTTGATTCGACCTTAATGACAAGAGATTTTTCAGTTGACAAGTTAGCCACAATAATACAAATGTTTACACAAGAAATGTCTGTTGCAGCTACAAATTTTAACGGACAGGTATTAAAATATGTGGGGGATGCTGTAATAGCCTATTTTCCTATTGAAGTAAACAACGATTCTATCTCCTGTAGTTCCGCAATAAATTGTGGATTTCATATGATTACTATTATTGAGCAGGGAATAAACCCTGTTTTAAGAAGAAGTAATTATGATCAGATACAAGTAAAGATAGGAATAGATGCAAGTGAGCATTCAATTATTCAATACGTATTAGGTGAAAAGTCGTATATCGATATTTTGGGATATGGCATAAGCATGGCAGCAAAATTAACTAAATTAGCAAACCCTAAACAAATTATTACTAGTCATGGAATATATATGAATATGCATCCATCACTTAGGAAAAGATTCTCTGAATTAGAGATAGCTCCTAGAATATGGAAATATACTGATGAAAAAATTCAGCCTGGTGTTTGGAAATCTTTGGACAAAATATAAAGAGAATCTGTGTTTTTATAATCTGTTAATATTGTTTTTGAGTTGTGAATTTTTCTATTTGGAAATTATATGTTTCATTATTCAACAATTCCATAACAGGTTGATCAATAAATTGAGTAGATCAAAATCTATAATTATAGTATTATCATTATAGAGTGAAATATTATTTATTCATTTTATATCTCCATTTGTAGTAATAATTTATTGCCATATGCTATTTCAAATGAAATCGAAATTGAATATTGTTTAAGACATATATTTGATTTTAGCAATAAAAATTAGAAGTATCTGTACTAAATATTTCGACATTCAGCTAATTTTATTCCAACATTAGATTCAACAATACCTTTTATACCATTTTCCATAAAGCCTTTAGATTCTGCTGAAATTATCTTCCCTTCTTCACTACTAATATATTTATTTGGACCTAATCCTACACTTCCTTTAACTGATAATGTTGGATAAAAGTCATTGAGTGTTAGATCATTTACTATTTTTTGAAGTTCATTCTTTGATAATGTTGCTTTTATTATGAATTTATCAAATGTTGGATTATCTGAGACTTTTTGGGATGATATTATGTTTCTAATATTATACTGTTTTATAAAGTCATCTACATTTTCCTTGAATCCACTAAAGACTATTGGTAAATTGGCATCACCATATTCAATCATATTTAATTGCATTTTTTTAATATTTATTTCATTTTGTGCTCTGAGAATTTTATGTTTTTCATTTGATTCATCTAATAACTCATAACATGTTCCATCAATATCTACATTCACATGTTTTTCTGGATAATAACTAAAGGCAAGTAAAAAACCTACTGTTCCAACTACTAATAATGCTAATATTCCTGGAAATGCAAGTTTATAGAAACTTAAAGCCATTCTTTATTTATTCCTCCTTAGAATATACTTGTTAATTGTAATCCACATAATATCGATACCTTCTCTCCACTTCTTTGTTATTACCAGAATTAATCGAAGAAATACCATATCTTATATTTTTGGATATGTACTCTCTTAGATGGTCAGAGTGTTCATTCTCGGGATAACAAGATTTTATCAAACTTTCAAATTTCTTTACAAATTCAATAACTTTTTCATGATATTCTTCTTTTGTAGGTTTACTATTATGGTTTACTTTAAACCACACTGTAGCTGCTGGTGCAGCATAAGTTTTTGCAATTTCCTCTAATATTCTATCTAATTCAAATAAATCTATATTTTTTAATTGATTCATAACTATATTACATCATTTATAATTA
>DATFBJ010000290.1:0-2650 GCA_035253885.1 Nitrososphaeraceae archaeon | reverse complement strand
TTGAATTGAAAGTGTTAAAGAAGTTTTAATAATGATATAATAAATTAATTATAAAATATTAAATCAATTATTGTAATAGCAATATTAAAAATTAGTGTAGTAATTTCTAAAATCTATTTTAGTGTATTAAATGAGGTCAACTACCTATCAAAAGATTAAATATCTCTTTTATAATAAGTATATTAGATAATCCTTGGAGTTACAATATAAATCAATAGCTGTAGTGGATGATGAAGAGGATATCGTTTATTTATTTACAGCAGTATTACAAGAAAATGGTTATCATGTAATGGGATTTACAAATCCTCTTTTTTTCCTTGATTATATTCTTGAACATCCAGATGAATTTAGTTTGATTATTATTGACTATAGAATGTCACCAATGCAAGGATGCGAGCTATCTAATAAAATATCAGAAATAAATGCAAAAATCAAAATGGTATTAGTAACTGCATATAATGATATAAAAAATAATGATTTAAATTTGGAAATTGTCAAAAAGCCAATAACAAATACCAAGCTATTGGAAATAATTCATCAATATTTGAATTAATAATATAATTAATTTGATATTGAGTAAACTTGAATTTATTAGTTTGAAAACTTTATAGAATTTTTACTATCTTTGATTTTCTCTTTGATAGTTAAAATAAGTTTCTAATAATAAAAGCTAATATAAGTTAATAGCATTTCTATATTGGACTCTTCTGCACCACTATCGGTATTTTTATTTCTTTCTATATATATTCAATAATCTATACTTTCCATATATTTGGTAATCTTTAGGATTAAGTTCAACAACTTTACTAATTCATTTATCTTTTCTTTGAAGATGATTTGAGCTTGTTCATAAAGCCAGTTTTCATATAACTTTTTAATTTTATTTTTTATTATTATTTATTGATCTATTTCATTATAACTTTGTTTTTTATATATAAAAGAATATAATTTGTTATAATTTACTTTTACCTATTCATTGTTATTATTGATAATAGAAGAATTAGTAGTGCTAGTAGTATTATCAGTGTCAAATATCATTAATTCTATTGTTATTTGTTACATCAATATGGAAGTATAAATGATGGAAAATAGCTAAGCTCATTATTTTAGCTATTATAGGGTTTAATCTTTCTTTAGACTATCATTATTATTTTTTTTCGTTATTATCAGTATCATCATTGTCATTTCCCTTATTCTTACTATCATCATCATCATCATTATTATTATTAGTATCCAATTCTTGGACAGAAATATTTTCAACATCAATTTTTGTTAACTCATCACTTGCTAATCTAAAATCTACTATTTCAGGTCTTTCTGCAAGTGAATTCTCACCTAGCTTGCATATTATCTCATTAAATTTAACGAATAAAGCACATACTCTAAATTGATCTCCAATGTCTATTTGACTGGAGTTGAGATTAAATCGGATTTCTGTAGTATTGCTCATTTTTTCACTTTTTAGAGGAGCAAATAATTTTGCTTGTGTACTGCCATCTGAATTAATGAATGTTATTATGTCACCGGTATTATCATTTATATCAAAAAAAGTCACTATTACATTCAGATCTTCTTTTACCTGCCCTTGCACAACAGAAAAGGTAGATATTGCAAAATAGGATAAGATACTAACAGTTATGATTGAAATGATATACTCTATTCTTTTAGACAAATTTTTCTTAAATTTCATTGAATAGTGAATATTATATTTACTTTTAATATTTTACTAATGAAGATTCTATAAACTAATACAGTAAAAAATTAGGAATTAATTTTGAAATTTGTTTATACTTCTAGTCTACTATTTTATCAAGCAAGTTTATTGAATTTTGTAAATTTTTAAGTTCTTTATTATAAATGCTAATATAGTGTAGTACTATTTCTAATAGACTCTTTTTTAGCACTTATATGGGTGTTACTCTCCTTGCCATATTCCAAATTACTATACTTTTTAAATAATACAAAATCAGTTGGTAAACAAGCTCCTAATACTCTTGCTGCAGTTTTTGATAAGTATGTAAATTGTGAATTTGAAAAAATAGATGTAGATGCAACAATGCAGACTATGACAAAGGAGCCATATGTATATCATGTACCTGTCTTAACTGGAGGAATAGGATATGATGAGGTTTATACTTTTTACAGCAATAGTTTTGTAGGTAAAATGCCTTCTGATACTAAATTTGTACGAATCTCAAGAACAATAAGTAAAGACCAGGTTGTTGATGACTAATCATAAGATTTACACATGATATAGAAATTCCTGCTATGATTCCAAGAATATCTCCAACAGGAAAATATGTTGAATTACCACTTGTTGTGGTAATGAAATTTAAAGGAAACAAAATAGCTCATGAACATATCTATTGGGACCAAGCATCATTATTAAAATAGATAGGATTATTAGACAATAATAATAGTAAAGAACTTCCAATAATAGTAATAGAACAATCAAAAAAGCTTCAAGAATTGTCTTTGTCTTTTAAAAAGAAGAACCAGTAAAAAATTCTACTAAATCTAACAATCATGATAAGATTATTTTATTTTCATTAATAAATATGTAGATTTGAATTTACCTTAAATGATATCTTCTAATCTATATAATTTAAATAATCTCTCCTTTTGTACTCCAACATTAGACCCTTATTTT
>DATFBJ010000289.1:0-2260 GCA_035253885.1 Nitrososphaeraceae archaeon | reverse complement strand
AAATTATTAGGTATTAGAGCTGCCATTGCAGAAAGTTTTGAACGTATTCATCGTTCTAATCTCATCGGCATGGGTATCTTACCTTTGCAATTTTTAGAAGGTGAAAACCGCAAAACTTTACACTTAGATGGCACTGAAATTATTAGCATTGTAGGTTTAGATGATAATTTAAAGCCAGGTGCAAACATGCAAGCGATTATTCAACGTGCAGATGGCAGCAAAGATGAAATAACACTTTTAAGCCGTATCGATACACAAAATGAAGTTGAGTATTATCGCCATGGTGGCATTTTGCAATTCGTGCTTCGGAATATTTTAAAAAAATAACACAGCTTTATCATTGTCATAACGATAAAGAAATAAACAGGTACGCGGCTGTAAATGAACACAGCTGCGTCATGTTTATTACTTTCATACGCCATTAAAACATCAGTCTTCTATTAACACTATTGAAAATATCTTTGTAAAAATAAGCGCTTACATAAATAAAAAAAGACCACAGACCTACTATACTTATATTAATAAAGTATTTAACAAAGGTGCTTATGGCAATTTACAGTAATTTGAAATCAAAAACTGAAGTTGCCGACATTGTTATTGTAATCGGCAATGACGAAGGAGAAGAAACTCATCATCAAACTTTTTTCAAAGAAGTCAGAGAGACATGTGAAAAATTAGGGTTGAAATATACCATTCTTGGTGATGGTAAATCTGGTTTTCTAGAAGATGAAATTTTATTACTCCCCAAAACAAAGCATCTTGCAATTCAAGCTCATGGTGAAATTAAGAATGGCACTCACACTATAGTTCTCGATGATGAAATTAACAAAAAAACGTTAAAATTTATAAAAAGATTACAAGATCAAACTGGTTCGCAAAATATTATTTTAGGTTCTTGCTTTGGTGGAAAAGTCATAGACGAACTTGAAAATAGCAAAATACGTCTCTTACAAAATACATTTCTCTTTGTTGGATCAGCACCAGATGAATTTTCCTTGTATCATGACAATGTTCTTATACACAATATTTTATTAAAAAATATTAAAAAACATGGCCACAGATTGAATATGCCTTTATTAGTCAGAGATGTAATAAAAACAATACCTCAAACCTTAGTACTTTCTTATCAACCAAGCCCTCTAGAAGAGGCAGATATTCCATTACAAACACTTACATTAAGACGCATGGATAGAGAAATAATTTTTGAAATTATTAAACTATGTCAATACAAATTGGATGCGTTTAATAAATTTTTAGGTAAGATATTACATGGAATATACGATCCTTTTTTTATCGATCAATTAAAAATGGACTACAATATTCCTGACATGAGTGATAAATTTAACTTGATAAACTTAGAAATGAATCAAGAGGAAATAAATTATTATCGTACCACGTCTATAATTAATCATGTATTTCACAGAGATATTAAGCTAATAAACGCTCTATTAAAAGATCACCCATTTTCTTCCTCATTAATGTACGAAATAATATTAAGTAAGTATTCTAACTCTGACCACATGGAACACATTATGGATATTTTATTATCTAACCTTCATAATGCAGCAGATAATCAAAGTATTGATACATTTCAACAAGGATTTTTTATTCCGGAAAAAGATTATACTCCTTTAACATTAGCATTAGAAAAAAACAGAATTGAACTCGCAAAGCTGCTAATAATACACGGAGCAAATATATATTTGCCAGATAAAAAAGGACGCACTCCTATTGACATCATTAAAAAAAATTCCCAGCAAACGATATTCAACCAAATATTTTTTGATGCTAAATCTATTTACGATATGATAATGTTAATTGAGTCTGATTCAATCAATAAAAAACATCCTAAATTTAAATTGATTCTTAATGCTTATAATGATTTTTTGAAATTATGTCAGAAAGAAAATTGTATTGATTTTTTAAATAGCCCATTTTCTTTATCAACTCATAAAAATTTATTTTCTAAATTTCAACATTTTATTTTCTTGGCTCATGAGATTAGAAATGAAATTCCAGCCATTGCCTATTTATATATGGAAAATATTGATCAACCTGATCTTAAAAATCAATTATTAAAAAAAATAAACCATCAATTTTTTTCAGCAATAATTAAAGATAATACTAGATTAGTTTCCAACTTAATGAATGCTGGTTTTAACATCAACTCAACCATACATGAAAATGAAACACCGTTATATATCGCACTTAATAATAAAAATTATACTATGGCCAAAATGTTAATTAAAAAAGGGGCTAG
>DATFBJ010000288.1:0-2447 GCA_035253885.1 Nitrososphaeraceae archaeon | reverse complement strand
ATATTTATAAGGAAATACTGATAAAGGCTTTTTCATATTGATAGAAATTTTATTTGTAATCTTATTAACTAAATAATTGAAATCCGAAGGTAATAAAAAATATATCATCACATCTTAAAGTAATAATTAAAATATTTTTTTGAAATATATAATTTTACAATTATAATAGACAAAATATAAAGTCAAATAATTTTTACTTATCTAGGAGAATAAAATATTATAATTGCTCCAAAAACCGCAACAAATGAACCAATTATCTCATATCTATCAGGTCTTTTTTTATCTACAACCATTCCCCATAGAATAGAAGAAATTATAAAAATTCCGCCATATGCTGCATAAACTCTTCCAAAATGAGATGGTTGCAATGTAGGAATTATGCCATATACAAACAGAATAATACCGCCAAGTAATGCCAATACGATTGTCTTTCTCTCTCGTATCCACAACCAAACCAAATAACCACCACCTATTTCCATCATTGCTGCAGCAAAGAATAACATTCCTGAAAAAAGTGGATTTAGTGTTGCTATTTCTTCGATTGCCATATTGTCTTTTCCTTCTCCTCTCCCTTACGAGGCATGTAATAAATTATTATAACACCAATGACAGCGATGATAGTGCCTATAATATCATTTCTATCAGGGGAAATTCCTTCAAAAACCCATCCCCATAATAGAGACATTATAATGAAAATTCCGCCATATGCCGCATAAATTCTATGAAAATGTGATGGTTGAAATGTAGGAATAATACCATACAAAAATAGAACAAATCCTCCTAAGACTCCAATCATCCAACTCATATTTTCCCTAAGCCAAAGCCAAACTAGATAGCCTCCTCCAATTTCAAAAAGTCCAGCAAGAAAAAAGAAAAATAAAGTTATCAAAAATTTATTAAATTTAGTCATCTAAGTATTCTATATCTTTTATTATTAAATATTGATCTAAAATTTGCAGAAAATAAATATAAATAATAATTATTTTTATATCAATTTACAAATAATATCAATACTGTATAGTGATATTATAATGTAATAGTTGTATAATGAGAATAAGATGGAATCTGAATCATATCTTTTCTATCTTATTGATAAATATCTTAAATTATTCAAAACTTTTAGAGATGCCGAAAAATTTAACTATTGATAGTGATATCACTTAATTTCTTTATATTAGATAATTGTTTTACCAATATTCTATTAAATAATATTATTAATATGATTAAGAAGTCAATATTCCTTATGATGTTATCAATAGTAATGGATTATTAGTATAATAACAATCCTAAATTCCAATAATAGTCGTCGCAGAAAAAGCTTTTTTTTTGAAAAACATTTACATCTTGATTGATAAGAAGGCAAATAGAGTGTTGACTTTGAGCTTATAGCTTACAATGTTCATAGAATAGTTAATTTGATCATTATGTTGTGCTTATATATACAGAAAGATTTAAATCTTTCAAATAGAGGCACATAATATGGAAAATGCATTAAAAAAAATAGTAGCAGTATCAATAACGGTATCTGTACTGTCACTAACAGCTGTTTTTTTGTACATAGGTAACAATGACATTAATAGATACGTTATTGCTCAACAAACAACAGAAAATTTTTTTCCTAACAATACAGAAACTATAGAAGACCTTGACAAGCTTTTAGGTAACAATACAGCTATTATATTAAGTGATACCCACATTTCTAATCCAAAAAATACATTGCTAGATAGTATAAATATTAACATTAAAGAAGATTGTATGAAATTACCAAATTCTGATCATATGTATTGCCCTTGATCCTGACATAAAATTCTTTTTTTATTTTTATTTATATTATTTATCGGTAGTAGTATCTTCTGGTCTCTATAACTTTTATAGAATCTTTGTAATGTTTGCTGGCTTAGTACCGAGTTCTATTGGCTTAAGTCAATATTGTAATAGGGTCGCCTATCACCAAACAGATATTCAAGTATAAACCAAAATGGTCCACTATAAAAATGTGCATGTAATAACAACTCTAAACTGTTATTCCTAATCCAATAGCATGAGTAGCAAATAGCGTAGTATCAATTTGCCATTTATACAGTAATTTGTAGTTGGGACAATTGAAGTCATTATATATTGTTTAATCCACATTTTATAAAAATCATGAATATCTTTAAGCTATATTCTATGACTAGGATATTCACAGCTTGACTAATTTTAGCTGATATTTTTTCTCCACTATAGCGATGAAATTTCTGGCATTGTAAGCGTTATCATGAGAATTTTCTTATTATAGTTCAAGCAGTAAGTTAAGAGCTATGAGCTATATAATCGTATCTTATTACTATTGCATACTAACTATAATATTTTAACAAATAATATTTATGTTTCTAATAGAATAACTAAACTGCTTTAGAATAAGTTTCTGATAAATAAAAGCTAAATACAAGTTAGGTAAACCCTAC
>DATFBJ010000287.1:0-2059 GCA_035253885.1 Nitrososphaeraceae archaeon | reverse complement strand
TAATTATTTTTTCTTTTTTTCATATATCTGTAGAGTAAGATAGATAGAAGCTCAAACTCTTACTCTTACTCCACAGTAGTAGTGTTGATATAACCGGTAGAAAATGTTCTAAAAAGTGGATTCGAACTGTTAATAATAATGTATCTAGAGCCCCTGAATATGGATTATATTGCCCTAATACTTTTACAGTTAAAAGTAAACATAAAGTTTTTTAACAAATAGTTCATATTCTGATTATAAAATAAACATTGTATACCAAATCAACTATTTTTAAAATACCTAAAATAGATCTCAATACATTCATATTTTAATAGGAAGCGGAGATTATATTCTTTATCTCTTATAGAAAAATAAAAAAGGTCTAATATATGTTATAATTTTTATTATGACAGTAGAAATCATAACAGCAAAACAATGGCAAGAAAAAGTAACAAACTCTGTTCTCCCTGTAGTAGTTAATTTTAGTGCAATACGTTGTGGTTTTTGTCAAGCTTTAGAACCATTATATAATAGATTATCTGAACAATATAATGACAAGTTAGTATTTCTAAAGTTTATGGTAGATGATGAAAATAATAAAGAATTATTAGATCGTATATCAATTGAAGGTACACCTACATTAAAGTTTTATTGTAAAAATAGAGAAATAGGTGAACATATTGGATATGCGATAGAACCAAAATTAAAACAAAAGATAGAAATATTTTTATCAGAAATGGAATTCTGCCTTAAGAATAGTACTACATTGACTAAGAAGCACCTATCCCAACAATAGATAAAAGAATATAGATCTTTGTTTTTATCATCATCTTTATTTGTACTATGATGGACAAATAATAGAGGTCTTTATATTAGAACAATCACACACATATACATATACATTCCATATGATATAAGGAAAGTGAGAGTCTTATTTAGCAATGAGAGGTTTTGAATATATCTCCTAGGAATAAATACGATATATGGGGCACTATTTTATGATACAAAATAGTAGAATCACATCTTCTTGTAATATTAGAAGGACTTCTATTAAATATTTTAATAGCCAATATTATTATAAATTTTCTGTTATAAATATTTCCTTTTTCATTAGTAACAATATATTCTTATAATAAGAATAATAAATTTATTAATTTAGAATTATTTCTATTAAAGTATTTTAATCTTATTTTTATCAATTGTTATATCTGTATATACCAGTGAGATCAAATTAATTGCTTTCATCTTTTTTCTTTCTCATCTGTGTTTTTGATGAATCAATAATTGTCCAGAGTTTCTTTATAACTTCATCTAATCCTAGCAATGAATTTTGATATACTTCAAATAACCTTTCACCATAATTTTCCTTATTCTTGTGTATTTCTTTTTGAAGATAATGTATATCTCTTGAAATTGTTGGTTAACTTATACGTAATGTATTTGCAATTTCGAATTGAATATAATTCTTTTAATGTTTTCTTTAACAAGCTCACCTTGTTAGATAGATAGGGGTATCAATTAATTGCATTAAATATGCCATATAGAGATTTCAAAACTAGATTAGTAGTAAATCTTTCAATAATATACTTCCTTCTTCTATTTTATATGAAAGAAAATAATTTAAATAAAATCTATTTTCTCTATATTGTACATATTCCCGCATAAAGTATTTGACCAAAAACCTGACGAGAATGCCGAAATGTAGGGGTAATTTGAGTGACTATTTGACCGAAGGACCTTATTTTTTTAAATATTTCAAGATCACAAACTCTAATAGAATATGGAAGCAATTCCAAAATATTTAGAATTAAGTATTATACGTGCTTGGCTAAAAGGAGAAACAAGAGATGAAATAGCACAAGAATTAGGTAAAAGTCAAGGAACTATATCTAATGTAATAGCCAAATTTAGAAATGAACTGGGCAACTATGTTGTAGATGCATTGAGAGAATTAGGAAAAGAATTAAGACGGCTAGAGATAACACCGAATAACTGTGCTATAGGTTTTAGGATATTCACAATTCTTGAAAAATTAAAGATACCAGAAGAAAATTTGAAAGAATTTCTCACTACATTATTT
>DATFBJ010000286.1:0-2018 GCA_035253885.1 Nitrososphaeraceae archaeon | reverse complement strand
ATAAAATATTGGCTATTCAGTATTTCTTGAAACTATTATTGTTATAATAGTTTTTTAATAGTATAGAGTAAATGATAAATGTTCAGGAATAAAATCTCTTAGGTTTAATAAAAACTAATTTACGTTCGGAAAAAAGAATATTCCAATCTATGAATAAGATAAATAAAGTCATAATAATGCCTATTATATCAATAATAATTAAAGATTGAATATCTGAATTTAGAATTTTTTTAAAATAATCTACAAAATATTTAGACAAATTTATCATAATCATATATGCAACAAAACGTCCTATCCAAAAACCCACTACTATACCGATAGATTTAGCATTCATTAATCCATAAGAAATAAACAACATATTACTGGGTAATGGAAGTAGTGCAAATAATAAAGTCCCTATCAAATATCCATATCTAGTTTTTTCTAAATATTTTCTTAACTTTTCCAAACTGCTTTTTCTGTGATCGTTTATTGCTTTTCTTCCTATTGTACTCAATTGTAATAAAATTAAACGACCCGCAATTGCAGCAGTAGCTCCGATTCCAGATAATAAAAATAGATTTAGCTGGTCATTTAATGAATATGCTGAAACAACTACTATCCATGTCGGTGGTGTTAATATTGGAATAATGCTTAATAAAAATATAAAAAAAATACAAACAGATATGTATATTCAGAAAATAAAGTAATTAAAAAATCATATAATAACGATTCCAAATATTTTCAATTTTTTGATACAATCCGAGTATTTTATTTTTATCTATTACTCTAATACAATTAAATTTAGCCAATTTCAAATACCGTAATTTCCTATAATTTCTCTTTGCTTTTAAAAAAAACTTATACATGAATTTCATTTATTTATTTTATAAGTAATAAATTTTTTTATTTATGTAAAATTGAATAAAAATTTAAAAAAAATCATTTGTCCTAGAACATTTTAAATATAATATTATAGAAATATTCCAAATATAATCTCTAATTTATGATTTAAAATTTATTGTAATTTACTTTTAAGGATAATGAATTTAGATAAAAAACATTTTACCAAAGATGGTAAATTATTATTGGGTTCGGATACAAGGTTCAAAGATGGCTATTCAATATTTGTGGGGAAAGAACGAGTTTAACACATGGAACACTTGTTCATGGTCCTGCATATGTGGGATATGATACATTTATTGGAATGGAGAGCTTAATATTTAATGCAAAAATAGAAAACAATGTTGCTATTAAATTTCTAGTACTATAACTGGAGGTGTAGAAGTCCTAGATAATAAATTTGTTCCACCAGGATGTGTAATTACTACGAAAGAACAAGTAGATAATTTACCTAGTAGAATTGGAAGTCCTTATGACAATATCAATGGAGAAGTAGTTCGTGTCAATGAAAAATTAAGTAAATGATATAAAGAACTTAATATTGAAAAAATGATTAGAGAAAGAGAGAAAAAGCAATGGAACAAAATATGTTAGAGACAGGAATGTCTTTAACTCATTAAACTTTAATTTTTATAGTGATATGGAAGCCCTGTTAAGTTAAGACTATTTCACCTCCAATTTTGAATAGAATTGTGTTTCTGATTTTTGCATTATATAGATAAATGAATAGTCTAATCCAATTGTATACATGTGATAGATCACAATTTCTCTTTTTATTGTTAATACAAGGATAATAATCATCAAAAGATTCAATTCTATCCTTGAAATACTGCATTACCCTTTCAATCAGACTTTTCTTTAAAGGAGAATGCAACCTATGTTTTAGATGCAAAAAGTTACATGCCTGAGGATACCATGTTCCACCATCTGTGTAAATTGTATGTCTTCCATACTTATCTACTAGAGAATGGATAAAATTCTCTGCTACAAACATATTTCTCTCTTCTGAAATGTATATTCCAAGCACCGATTTGTCAATTGGTTCAATACAGATCCACAACCAGAAATGATTATTACCAATCTGAATAGTTGTTTCATCTATTATGAATGCAGAAATTCTTCTATGCTTATTATAG
>DATFBJ010000285.1:0-2472 GCA_035253885.1 Nitrososphaeraceae archaeon | reverse complement strand
ATCTTTTATTATTATTTCATTATTTTCTCTCATATGTATTTTTTTTAAAATCATCTTACTTAAGTGTTTAAAAATTAGGGCTATGGCTTTAATTCTTAATAATATTTTAAACTAGATTACTTTAATAATAAATGTTATATCTAGTCATTATATGTCAAGTGATTCAAATAATACTAATAACTACAATCCAAAAGATATTATTAAAAAAGAAGCAAGAGGGACAGATGGTGCAAATTTAGGTGAGGTTAAAGAAGTTTCAGATGAATATGTGATTATAGAAAAGGGTATTATAGACAAAGATCGATTGTATATTCCAAAGAAGTCTATAGTACATATTGACGGACAATACGTATGGTTTGAATTAACAGAAAAAGAAGCAAAACAATATAAAAAAGATTAAATAAATTTTTTCTCAAAATTAAGTATTATATATAAAAATATACATAACAAAAAAATTTTGATTCTTAATTATATATAAATCAATTATCTTGACTTAACTAACTTTTTACTTTAAACATTATAAACTATATTCTAGTAGTAATTGTGGTTATATGTCCATAGAATCAGTAATACCAGATATTATAAAAAATGCATTTAACATAGACTTTAACACTCTAGTTGCAGTTACCTTCAGTACAGCAATTGTTGTATTTTTAATTGTATTTGTAATAAGATGGCTAGGAAATAAAGGATTGGGTCAATTGAAAACTATTGAATTAATAATATTAGTAGGATTAGGAGAGGCAGTAGGTCAATCAATGTTAAATCCATCTCAAACTTCTATACCTCAAGGATTTACAGTAGTTATTATAGCAATAGCAATATTCAAAATATATGATTATTTAACTACAAAATATACTAAATTTAGCAAAGCTATAGAACCAGATCCAATATTATTAGTAAAGGATGGTAAGATAATAGATGAGGCAATGAACAAAGCAAAAATATCACGAAAAGAATTAGAATCTTATTTGAGATTGACAGGAACTGATGATATTTCAGAGATAAAATTATCATATTTGGAAATTAATGGTCAAGTAAGTTTTGTCAAAAAAATTAGAAGAGATTGAATCTACTATGATAAAATTTATTAAAGTACTAAATAATGCTATATGATTAAGGTATTATTTCTTTCAGATTAAACTATCTCACAACCATAAACAAATCAACGTCCAGGATCCAAGCAACTTTTTCATTTATTACAGTCTCATATCTATAAGTATGATTACCACAGATAAATCCTTGCATTTCATCAATAATTCGTTGTGATATCTTAGAAAAAATATAGAGACAATTACTAAAGCAAATCCTCCAATTCCTTCTAATTCAATTAACACCAATACTGATAATAATCTTCCAACTGCTTTTTTTGAAGCAAATTTTGATATGGTTTTGTTAAATGGATCTGCATTACATAAACATAGTATCTATAACTTTACAGTTACAGACATTTCAAAGGTAGATGATAAAAATTATCAAGTCAATGGAACTGCTACAGTAACTATGAAAGGTGGGTGCGTTAATAATGTTCCACTTAGTATAACGGCAATGAATAATAACGTCATAAGTATTTTGGTTGATCCATCTAAGATAAATAATCTTCCTAGATTTATTCCTTCATTAGGTTTATCTCACTTTGGAAATACACCAATATATGGACTGATTGATCAGGACATAGTTATAAAGAAATAGCATTTCAAACAACAGACACAAATAAAAGAAGATTATGTGTTACAGTAGATTTATCTATTGAAATAATTTTTTATTTTATTATTATAACTGTTATTTTTATTCAAATATTTTGTAAATTGTTTCATTCTTTTTTCCCTAATACTGAAGCAATCCTGCATGATGGTATTATTCTACCCATTAGGTTATGTACTAAGGTGTATAGAATATAACTAACAGAATACGTAGAAAGAGGGAAAGATACAGATTTATCTTAACAGGACCAATAAAATTAAAATCTATAGAAAAAAGTAAATTATTTAATTACATAGGTTAACTATAGAAAAATTAGTTTAGTATACCAGGTTTTACTTCTTTACTTATTTGTTGGATTGCTACTACCACGTACACAATCTAAGCACCAAATTTCAGGCTTTGGTATTCCATCAATATTTCTCCTTACTTCTACCCATACCGATAGATTCGAACCACAATTGTTACATGTTCCATCGTAACTTGTTGTTGCCATCTTCAATGATATTAGCAATAACAAATTATAAAATAGTTTCAAGGATAAATGAATAATAATTCTCTATTTATTCACTGTCAGAATCTCCTATTATATTAGCCTCTTTTTTTGATTCTCTTACAGTTTTATTAGAAGCATTTTCAAGTATCCTTTCAATCTCTTTCTCTTTAGCATCTACTTCTTGTTGTTTTTTATTAATACAATTATTTTTTTCAGTATTCAATATAATATTATTTTATCAAAAATATTATATTAACATCATAGAAATATTATTA
>DATFBJ010000284.1:0-13562 GCA_035253885.1 Nitrososphaeraceae archaeon | reverse complement strand
TAATATGTCCTTCTTCATTGTGCTCATCACCAGTATTCCAAAAAATCCCATTTTCTGTACCAATTGGTGTTCTAGTAGAAATTGGTTCATTTTCTTTTAATTCAAATCTTTTAAAATGTTCTAATTTGTTGTGATCTTGCACTTTGTTATTGATTTCAGTAATAAGATTCCCTCTATCAATATTTATTTTATTTGGATCAAAATTTTTACAGGTCATTACACTACTTGCTATTGCTTTGTCAAGTAAATGAATTACTGGTAATTGAAAAATATCTGCAAAATTAAATACTTTTAATGTATCATAAAAACTTTCTTCAATATCTCCTGATGCAAAAACTATTCTAGGAAATTCTCCATGACCTGCATTGATTGCAAATAATAAATCTCCTTGTTCATGTCTAGTAGGTAGACCTGTTGAGGGACCTGCCCTTTGATATAGTGATACTACTAAAGGAACTTCATTAATACCCGCCCATCCTAATGCCTCTGCCATTAATGAAAAACCAGGTCCAGAAGTTGCAGTTGAAGTTCTAGTTCCAGTCAAAGCACCACCAATAGCCATAGTTATTGCAGCAATTTCATCTTCTGTCTGCATTACTAATACTGATCCTTTTTTACCATCCATTTGTTCTATTATTTGATTTGATTCTAAAAATTCACTATCTTCACTTGCAGGTGTTATAGGATAATATGTTTGAAATCTACATCCTGCAACTATTTTACCTAATGCTGATGATTGACTTCCTTGTACCAAAATAATATTAGAAAAATCTCTTTTATTTTTATAAAAATTAAATTTATTATCTTGAAATCTCTGCTCAGAATAATTATAGGCATATTCAGCAGCAGCTATATTGATTTCTGCAATTTTTGGCTTTGTTCTAAATATATAGCTTATTGCTCGAGATAACGCTTGACGATTAATATTAATAAATGATAAAGATATAGATATTGCTAAGACGTTTATCATTCTTGCAAGTTTACTCAATGCAGGATTATTGGTATGTTCTGAAAAGTTTTTTAATATCTGATAATAAGGTATTCCATAACATTTTATAGAGTTTTGCTGTATATTTTCTACTAATTTTTTGATTGTAAATGGCTCGCTGTCACTATAATTAAAATATTCTATTATCTTATTTTGGGCATCCTCATCTAATGTTGGAATTTCATTTATTGATGTTTCAATCAGTTCAGAATTAAATATAATGATTCCATTAGTAGACACATCTTTTGCATGTCTAAATACAGTCTCTGCATCAAAAGATACCAGAATATCTATAGATTCCTGATGTGATCGTATTTGTTTATTTGATACTCTAACAGTAAAATAGCTATGTTCCCCTTTTATATTAGAATAATATTCTCTTTTTCCAAAAATATATAGTCCATCTTCTGCACAAGTTTTAGAAAAGATATTAGCAGCAGAATCAACACCACTTCCTTGAGCTCCACCAATTACCCACGTGAGCTCATTTACAACTTTATCTGTCATCTATAAATTATATGGTGCCTTTATGTAATAAATATCTTAAAAACAGATTTTTTATCCACCACCAGTAACGGCATCATATAAACAACATTCACATGAATTAGTTTCTCCACAATATGGACATACACACATGCATATTTCAATAGAATTTCCACAGTAATCGCATAAATTTTCATTCTCTTGAATATGATTTTTGGTTGTGGTATTCATTTTTAATATAGTGATATACTTTCTTATAAATAATTATTATTTAAAGTTAAATTGATTTAAATTATGATATTTAAAAAGATTTAAGTTTTAATTGTGATTATCAGAATTATGTCTGATGAAGAAATTGAAAATGAATTTGAAGAGGATTTGAAAGAAAATTATGACGAATTCGAGAATATAGATGATTTAGATGAGGGCTAAATATTAAAAGAATGATGCTATTTTATTTAATATTAAAATCTTATATAATAAACAATTTCTTCTATTATTCTAATTATATAAATAATAAATAAAGTTAATTTTTTTATGGTTTTAGAAGATTCAGAATATGATAGAATGTACAATGCTATTTGTTCTATTATAGCAAATCTAAAAGAAGAAGGAATAAATATAAAAACAAAATTTGAAAAAGACGCTAGTTTTATTGGACTTTATACATCTAATACTTCAATTCTAAAAAGAGCAAAAATTGGTTTAAATGAAATATTAGAATTATCATATTCTACAGCTGAACATCATCCTTATTGGAATATAATATATAATACTTCTGAAATAGCAAAAACTACACTAGATAATTGGGATGAAAATTTTAGTCATGATCAAATACAAGAAATGCTTTGGAGAAACGGTGAAATTAAAAATACTCTAAGTAGATTAGAAAAATAATAGTAACTTTATTTTTTAATTTATTATTGCTACCAATAATAATAAACCATATAAATTTAATAGTATTAAAAATATTAAAGATTTATTTAATGAAATGGATTATAGTATTATTTGTAATCACTTTAGCTTTTTTAGTATTATTTAAATTTCTGTATTTTGGAGGATCAAATCCAATTTTAAATTTGTCTAATAGTATAGGAAATAATTCTCAAACATCTTTTTATTTGAATGGTTCTATTTTTTCTTTAATTTTTATTGGAGATAAGATTCATATTAAGGATAATGACAATTTTGGTAATCTTTTAAATCTACAGAAAGAAAAAGAAAATATAAACTTTGTAGATTTTTTAACAAATAGTTTAATAGATATTATTTCTAAAGGTGATTCAAGTTTTCCTTTAGAACAAGTACTTTCAAATTCAAATATTACAGCATATAATAATCCTGATACTTTAAAAAAACTACTTCTTCTTAATGGTAGTTGGAATTTAGATGTAAGAAATGGAAATATTGTGTCCTTTGATGCTAAAATATCTACAATCAATAAAGATGGAATATCTCCACATATTTATGAAATTCTAAATCTAGTTGTAAATAATAATATGCCTATTAAATTATCTCAAAATGATAGCACTATTATAGAAGGTAGAGCAGATATAATAACTCCTAATAATATTAAAAATATAGACCTTTATTTAATTTTGCAGGAGGATACAATAAGTATTATTTTGGAACCTAAAATATTAGGAAATGATTACAATGGACAGCCTATTTATGGATTAACTAATTACATGAAAAATTAGTATATTTAGCCAATTACTATTTCAAAATAATTACTGACAACTTTCTTTACAATATTAAGTACACTAAAAACTAAAGCTATAATAGATGCTTTCTAATAATTTAAAATAATGACAATTTCTCTTGAGGCAATTGAGTTTGAGCCCAAGGGCATCAAATTTAAGAGTTTACCTAATGAACAATTAATTCAAGGAACCACATTAATAAAGCGTGGTTTTGCTCATATGCAAAAACATGGTGTTATTATGGATGTTACTAATGTTGAACAGGCACAAATTGCAGAAGATGCTGGTGCTGTTGCAGTCATGGTTTTAGATAAATTACCTTATGATGTTCGAAAGGCTGGAGGAGTAGCTAGAACTGCAAGTATTAAAGTTATTGAAGCAATAATGGATGAAATTACAATACCACTTATGGCAAAATGTAGAATCGGGCATATATCAGAGGCAAAGATACTTGAAGTAATAGGTGTTGATATGATAGATGAGAGTGAAGTTCTTACACCTGCAGACGAGGAAAACCATATATGGAAATGGGACTATACCACTCCTTTTGTAAATGGTGCAAAGAATCTAGGTGAGGCGTTGAGACGAATTGAAGAAGGAAGTTCTATGATTAGAACTAAAGGTGAACCTGGAACAGGAAATATTGCAGAGGCCGTTAGGCATATCAAACAAGTTAATAATGATATCAGAAAACTTCGATCTTTTTATATTAACAAAGACGAACAAGAATTAATTAAATTTTCCCGTGAACTCAAAGTTTCTTATTCATTAATTAAAGAAACTGCTAAAATATCTAAATTGCCAGTAGTAAATTTTGCAGCTGGTGGTATATCAACCCCTGCAGATGCAGCATTAGTTATGAATTTAGGTTGTGATGGTGTTTTTGTTGGTTCTGGTATTTTTAAAGCTGAAGATCCAGAACAAAGAGCAAAGTCAATAGTGTTAGCTACAACATATTATGATGATCCTAAGATAATCATGGAAGCTCAAAAATTAGTAGATGAAAAAAAATCGTTAATAGGTCTAGATACTAAAAGTCTTGAATTACGTATGCAAGAAAGAGGTCCTACTATTTGAGTAATATTAAGATAGGAGTATTAGGAATTCAAGGAGATATAGAAGAAAACATATTATCAACAGAAGAAGCATTAAAAAATCAAAACTTACAAGGAACAGTAGAATCGGTTCGCTATTCTGAATCCATAGAAGAATTAGATGGTTTAATATTGCCAGGCGGTGAAAGTACAGTAATTGGAAGCTTGCTATCTATTCATGGCAAAGTCTTTCAAACTATAGAAAAGAGAATTACTGAAGGTATGCCAGTGTTAGGAACATGTGCTGGTTTGATAATGTTATCAAAACGAGCATATGATAAAGTTGTTGGAGAAACAAAACAAAAATTATTTGGAGTATTAGATGTTGTAATTGAAAGAAATGCATTTGGAAGACAACATGAGTCGTTTGAAGTAGATCTTGAAATTCCAATTTTAGGAAGAGACCCTTTTAGAGGAATTTTCATAAGGGCGCCTATAATAAATAATGTTGGAGAGAATGTAATTATTCTAACTAAACTCAATGATAAAATTGTAGCCGTTAAACAAAATAATATAATTGGAACATCTTTTCATCCTGAACTTTCAACAGATAGGAGATTACATGAATTATTTCTCAAAGATATCTTAGAATTTAGCAAAAATTAAGTTTTTCCTAACATGCGGGGGGTGGGATTTGAACCCACGAACCTCTAAAGGACGGGATCACCCATTTTTTTGATCTTAAGTCCCGCGTCTCCAAAATTTTTGTTATTTGGCCAGGCTCTACGACCCCCGCCTATAATGCAAAGTCGGATAACCCTGATATTAAACTTTACAATATTATCCTATAACATTAATTCCGTTTGATATTTTTTATATTTAGCTCATTAAATTTAATTTTATGGAAATGGTACTGCTCTAAATGGAAGTCTAAATGGCACGTCCTCTTCTTCCTTCCCTTCTTCTTCCTTCCCTTCTTCTTTTATATCGTCTTCATTATCATCATCAAATAATTCTTTTATAGTAATATCCTCAAAATCTTCTGCCTCTTCTTCCTCTTCCCTTCCTCCTCCTCCTTCTCCTTCTTCTTTTTTATTATCGTCTTTGCTATCTTCCTGTCCTTCTGCCTCTTCTTCCTCTTCCCTTCCTCCTCCTCCTCCTCCTTCTTCTTCTTTTTTATTATCGTCTTTGCTATCTTCCTGTCCTAATATAATATGATTATAAGATAAAATATCGATACTTACAAATAGTAAAATACTTAGTAAAAATGAAAGATATATTTCTTTTCTAAGCAACTGTAGTATCAATAGTCATATTATTTTAAATTATATTAGCTTTAAGTAACGTATTACTAGTTAATAATACTAATACATTTAATAGAAATAATTTCTATATAAAAATATAATTACATTGTTGTAGATTTTGATAATTAAAACTTATTATTTGATCTATGTATATTAACAAAAGTTATTGTATTATCCTATTCTTTTCATTTTTGAACCACATTTTGGACACATCATATTATCATGCTTAGTTCCACATACCATACAATAATAGTTAATCTTGTTAGAACTAAACATAGAAAAGCTCTCTCCTCCAAACTTTCTCATTTCTCTTCTTCTTATGTAAAAACTCAAAAATAATACTATTGGAATTATTACAATTATCGAATAGGGAAATGGAATTATAAAAGAAATTACAATACTAATTGCAAAATATATAGAAATCCATTTTAATTGTTGTAAGATAAAATTTTTATTATCCACTAATTAGATTGTATATTTCATATAAATAAATTTGATCTTTGTTAAATTTTTTTACCTTAAAAGGCTTTTAAACTATTAATTAATATAACCAAAAGATTTGATGTATCTAAATAACTATAAATGATTGATATAACTTTAGGACATACTCCTGATGCTGATGATGCTTTTATGTTTTATGGATTAGCTAGCGGAAAAATAAGATCTAATGAATTTCGTATAAACCATGTAATTGAAGATATTGAAAAACTTAATAAACGTGCATTGAATAATGAATTGGATATAACAGCTATATCTGTTCATGCGTATGCATTTCTCAAAGATTACATAATTTTGCGAAGTGGAGGAAGTTTTGGAGTGAATTACGGTCCAATCATTTTAGCAAAAGAGTTTTTTTCAAAAGCAGATTTAACCAAAAAAATAATAGCTATACCTGGCAAAATGACCTCTGCATATCTGTTATTATCACTTTTTTTAGGCAATTTTAAAGAAAAAGAATTACCTTTTCATCTTATACCTCAGGCAATAATAGACAACCATGTTGATGCAGGTTTAGTGATTCATGAAATTCAAATTGCCTATCATTTATTAAATCTACATAAAATTATAGATTTAGGGTCATGGTGGCATAATATCACAAATGGTTTGCCAGTTCCTTTAGGTATAAATATTGCAAATAATAAAACATTAACACTAGAACAGATCAGAAGTTTTGACTCTTTATTTAAAAATTCTATAATTTATGGTCTAAATAACATGGAAGAAGCATTGGATTATTCAATGAAATATGGAAGAGGTCAATCAAAGGATATCATATCTAAATTCATTAAAATGTATGTGAATGAAATTACTGTTGATATGGGTAAAAGTGGAAGAAGATCTATTAAACGAATTTTTCAAATGGCATTTGAAAAAAATCTTTTAACTCCCTTCCAAATCTATTTTGCCTAATTTAGAATTTTATAAAATTATTTTATTATACTCTAACTCTTATTTAATTATTAGAATTTAATCAATAGATCTTTAACAACTACTCTCATTTATAATTAATTTTAACATAATTTAGAATGAATCTATAATTTTTATAAGATTTACGATATTTAATTTTTATGTATGACATTAAAATAGTAATCTTAATTTATATTTGAACTTAGAATTATATAAAAAAGGATAAAGATAAAAACGGTTTATTGTAGATATAAATTTCTGATATAATTCTTAATTTGCATAAAACTATTAGTATTTTTTTAATATCTCAAAAAAGGTATCCCGTTGAGCAGGTTCTTTTTTTATTTCTTTAATCAAATTTACAATTTCTTGTATTGATATTCCACTAGCTTTTCCAGCAGCGCGAAATATTTCCTCTGAAAAAGCTGTACCAACTAAATCATTACCTCCATAGGTAAGTGCTACTTGTGCTATTTTTTTACCTAGAGAAACCCAATATACCGATATGTTATCTAAAATATTTCCTAATAACAATCTAGCAATAGCTATTATTCGTAGATCATAATTAGATGGACTTTCCCTAGCAATCAACTTTTTCTCCTCTAATTCAGTATTCTCTAGACTAAATTTAAGTGGTATAAAAGTATTGAAACCATGAGTTTTTTTATTAAGTTCTCTTATTTTTATAATATGATCTATAATATGTTCTGGTTTCTCAATATGTCCAAAAAGCATAGTAGAATTAGTTTTCAAACCAACTTCATGAGCTTGTCTGGCCGTATCGAGCCATTCCTCTCCTGAGCATTTTCCTCTTACAATAATATTTCTTATAGCCGGGCTAAAAATTTCTGCTCCTCCTCCAGGAAGTGCATCCAAACCAACATCCTTTAATCTCAATAAAATTTCTTTAACTGTGTTCTTGGTTAATTTGGATATAAAAAAAATTTCAGCAGGAGTAAGAGCTTTAACTTTTACAAAAGGAAATTCTTTTTTTATATTCTTTATCATATTTTCATAATATTCTAATCCAAGTTTAGGATGGAATCCACCCACTATGTGTAATTCTGTAGCACCCATTTGTTCTATAGCTATTCTAGCTCTTTCAACTATCTGTTCATTAGTTAATGTATAAGCATCATCTTCATGCTCTTTTCTGTAAAAGGCACATAAAGAACAACTTGCTGCACAGATATTAGTATAATTTAAATAATATGATGAAACAAAGGTCACTGTATTACCTTTATATCTTCTTCTAATTTGATCAGCAACAGAACCCAAAATGAATAGATTTTCTTTAAATAGTTCTAAACCATCATTATACGTTAATTCTTCTCCAGATAATACTTTTTCGATAGCTTGTGTAGGTTTTGATATAATACTGTTAATATTATTAGTAATCAATTATGTCAATTAACTTGTTATTAATTGATATATATTCTTCTATATTACCGAAGATATTCTCTTGTAAAGAATAAATAGAATAATCAAACTATAATTTTTAATTGCAAAATAGTTTAAGTTGTATTGTCTCAAAATCAGAAATTGGAGATATTTTAAATAATGTATTAGAAGGAGAAAGACTTGATCTTCATAATTGTAAGGAATTACTAAAATCTGATGATATCTATACAATTGGCTTGGTTGCTAATACTCTTCGAAAAACTCTTTTTGGTAATACAGCCACTTTTATAAATAATATTATCTTGAATTATACTAATGTTTGTGTAACCTACTGTAAATTTTGCGCTTTTTATAGACCTCCAGGTCATACAGAATCATATACACACAATATCAAAGACATACTGAAGAGAATCACATTGTCAAAAGAAATGTTTGGAATTACTCAAATCCTTTTTCAAGGTGGGCATAATCCAAATTTATCTATTGAATATTATGAAGAAATTTTTAAGGAAATAAAAAAATTCTATCCTTCAATTGCCATTCATGGTCTTTCTGCTTCTGAAATTGACATGATATCTAAAGTCGAAAGGAGTAGTACTAAAGAGATCTTATCTAGACTACAAGACGCAGGATTAGATTCATTACCAGGAGCAGGGGCAGAAATTCTTGATGACAACGTAAAATCCGTAATTAGTCCTCTTAAGATAAAAAGTAATCAATGGTTAAACATTATGAAGGAAGCACATGAGCTTGGAATCAAATCTTCAGCAACAATGATGTATGGAACTGTAGAAACAGATGATGAGATCGCACAACATATAATGAAAATATCTGATTTGCAAGAAAAAACTAATGGATTTATAGCTTTTATTCCTTGGGGGTTTGAACCTAACAAGACTCAAATGCAAACAGAAGGAATTGCTAAATATTCTTCTGGAGGATTAAGATTACTAAAAATGATCGCAATCTCGAGAATAATGTTTTATGGGCTAATTTCTCATATTCAATCATCTTGGCTTACAAATGGAATTGGAATGGCACAGTTGGCTCTTTATTTTGGTGCTGATGATTTTGGTGGAACGTTGATAGGTGAAGAAGTAGTAAGTGCTACTGGAGCACGATCAACTGAACTTACCTCTACTAATATTATTGAATCTATTAAACAAGCAGGATTTTCTGCTGCAGAACGAGATAATTTTTATAATCTAATAAAAAATTTCTAATTATCATATAATCTTACAGTTATCATTAACACGTTATAATGTAATGTTCAAGTATATATTATAAATAACATATACTATTTTTTAGTAAAAAACTCAATAGTAATACAAGTACGTTTAAATGTCCTCTTTAGCAAATTAATCATTTATATGCCTGTTGGTATTGATGATATGGCAATTTATGTTCCAAAGTTATATCTCGATTCAAAGGATTTTGCAATAGCTAGAGGAATAGATCCTCTTAAACTAGAACATGGGATAGGAATAAATAAAATGGCCATGGTTGATACTAATCAGGATCCTGCTTGTATGGCAGCGAATGCCTGTTTAAAATTAATGCAAAAAAATGATCTTAAACCACGAGATATAGGTAGAATGTATGTTGCAACTGAGTCAGCATTAGATGAATCAAAAGCTATGAATTCTTTTGTCATTGGAATGCTTGAGCAGATTTATGGTGAGGGATCTTTTGAACATGCTGGTGGAATAGAATGTAAGTTTGCCTGCGTAAGTGGCTCCTATGCATTATATGATAATGCTAATTGGATTAGAGCAGAAGAAAATAATAATAGATCTGCGATTGTTATTGTAAGCGATATTGCAAAATATGATTTAGGATCATCTGGAGAGTATACACAAGGAGCAGGTGCAATAGCTATGTTAGTAAAAGAAAATCCTAGATTAGTTGCTTTTGATCCTAAAGTTACTTCTACAATAATTAAAAATGAATATGATTTTTATAGACCTTTTGGAAAGGAAACGCCTCTAGTTAATGGAAGTTATTCTAATTACTTGTACCTAATTCAAGTTAAAAAAGCATTTGATAGTTATCGAGAAAAAGCAATTAAAACTAAATTAATTCAATTAAAAGAAGATGAATCAATAACAGATAAAATTGATTATATTAGTGTACATTTACCTTATCGAAAAATGGGTGAAAAGGCATTAGCATATCTTCTACGACATGAATGGAGATATTTACCAAGATGGAGACAAGTAATAGAAGAAGTAGGAATGAATGAACCTATTCCAAAAGATCCTAGGGGAACAATTGAATCTATATTAGCTGATAAGGATTTTATGAAAGAAGATGAAAAGTTCAGAAAAGCATTTATACGTACTTCTTTTTTCAAAAAAGTTTTTGAACAAAAAATGGCTAGCTCTCTTGAAGCTTCATCTATAATAGGAAATCTTTATACTGCATCCATGTATATGGGATTAAGAAGTCTATTAGAATTCGAATATAAGAAAAACATTGACTTGGAAAATAAAAGAATAGGATTTGGATCATATGGAAGTGGAAGTAGTGCCATGGTTTTTAGTGGTGTTATACAATCTACCTATAAAGAAATTGTTAAAGATATGAATTTAGAAAAAGAAATAGGCGAACGTTCTAAATTAGATATGCAGGAATACATTCGTCTTCATTCAAACGAAAGAAAAATTAATGACCCAATATCGAATCCTAAGAAGGAATTTGTTTTAGTAAAAATTGGTGGCAATACAGCAGATAAAGCTGGATTAAGAGAATATGTTTTTTGTAACTAAAAAATTTTTATTAGTTAATATCACTAAATTCTATACCAGCATCCAAGAAACCGGCAAGTAATAAGATTATTATAGAGAGAATAACAGTTATTCTTCCATAGTTAATAATTTTCGAGCGGATTATGTTAATATACCCAAATTCTCTATTTTCAATAATTTTTGCTTCTATATCTTTTCCAAAGCTTTTGATATGAGTTATATAAGTTGCTAAAGTAATAATTACTAATACAATTTTAATTAACAACAAAATTCCATAGTCTGTTTCAATAAAACTATATGGATATTCAAAAAAAAATCTTGAATTATATAATCCTGTTAACATTAAAATAATAAATGAAGGAAATGCAATAGTATTAAATCTTCTACCAATTTTTATCATTATAATAATTCTTTCTTCCATTGAATTTCCAATATGCTTTAACATGGGAGCAAGAATTATTCCAATAAAAATTGATCCACCAACCCAAATACTTGCAGATAATAGGTGAATCCAAATAATAAAACCATCAATTATATTCATAGTTCATCAGTGTTAGTCTAAAAAACATATAATCACTTTAATGTATCTTTTATATAGTGGTATAATATAATTATAATTAAGAAACATTTTAATTCTTTTTTTTGAAACTCTATCTATAATATATGTTCCTTAGTAAAAGAAGAATTGTACTTTTTGGAGTAATAGGTGTATTGGTAATTACAATTATTCTCCTTCCACAAATTCAATATTTTGTTAATGCTCCTGATGTGAATGCAATTGATTTTAAACTGTCATCTGTTAATATTACTAATCTTTCAAATAATACTAATAATATTGAGCTACTCTTATTTTTTGATGTTTCTAATCCCTCTGAAAAAACTGCAACTACCTCAAAAGTTGAATATGACCTTTTTGGAGATAATGAATTCTTAGGTCGTGGCGTTTTATCTTATGAAGATATTCCATTAAATGGTAGACCACAACTTTCTCCAGGACAAACGACTACTTTGAAATCTCCAATTGTTCTTCAACCATCTGATACAAATATAGATATAATTGAAAAACTAATAAACAATTCATCAGATGCAATAGATAGTATAAGATGGAATGTTAATGGATCTAGTCAAATAGAATCAGCATTTGTTATTGTTCGAAAAGACTTTAGTGATGTTCTCTAATTTCAGAGAATAAAATAAATAAAATTTTTTTGTATATTCTGTTAATTTCTATAGCTGATTTAATAATCCTCTTTTTTTTGTATCAAGAATAACCCATTGTTCAATCCAATTACATTTTGCTGGACTATATTGGCTTGTTTCATCCTCTGTAGAACATAAATGTTGAAAAGTACAACTAAAACATGGTGCTCCTTCAACACTAGCAATTTCAATGGGTCTTCTGTCTGCTTTTAATTGTGGTATTTTTTTAACTATCAGTTTGTATGTCCATCTACCTTTGTATAATATTCTTTCTCTAGAAATAAGAGATTGTTTTTCAAGATTTCCAACTAATCTTGATCCGTCTCTGCTGTCTATAGAGAACGATTTACAAAGTTCTGTTTGAAATATTCCTGTTTCTCCACTATCTACTATTGCTTGAAATACTTGTTCTGTTAATTCACTTTTATTTTTTGCAGGTAATTTTGGGTTATTATTTTCATTTGAAG
Organism: Nitrososphaeraceae archaeon; assembly: GCA_035253885.1. Taxonomy (GTDB): domain Archaea; phylum Thermoproteota; class Nitrososphaeria; order Nitrososphaerales; family Nitrososphaeraceae; genus TH1177. The sequence continues at coordinate 828 of DATFBJ010000284.1, read as the reverse complement.
ACAAAATATATTATTTTTAAGTGTATTTGATATAAAAATCTAATGTATTGTGTATGTGATAGCTAGTATGTCGTATAGCCAGTTAATTTATTTAGTATCTTTTAAATGAATAGTAATTATAATTTTGAAAGATTCTAGATATAATCTAAAAATTTATATAAATAAAGATTATTGAAATAAAGAATTTCACTATCAAAGATTATTAGATAAAAAATGAAAAAGGGGAATTTTATTTATTATTCATTCCATCATCTGCCCCATCAACATAGGCACCATTCCCATTCCCATCATAGGCTCTTGTTATCCTCCCATCATACAAGGAGTCATACCTACCATCGTCTGATTTCCCATCATTATTGGTCCCATCATTATTCCGGTCTTATTCATCTGTTCCATCATCATTTTCTGCATCTGGCTTGGGTCCATCATCATATTCTAATTCTGCATCCCCATCATGTTATTTATCAGCTCTTTCATAGAAACCTGAGAATTTGCAAATACCGATTGTTGTATGGTTTCATAACTAGCAAGAAAAACTATTGCACTAAATACAGATACAATAAATAAGAGTTAAGATCTGCTGTTGTTTCTATTATTAAATTGATATTCATTAACTTGACAAAAACAAGTATATATAAAAAGATGTATATATTATATCGTATAACATTATAATTACTAAATGTATTATTGTTAAAATACTAAATTAAACCACTTAAGAAAAGTTGAATATACAAGTTTTTTTCATTGATAATACTATTTAAATCTTAAAACTCAAATTTTAGAAATAAAGACACATATTAAAATCATTTTGAACATAGAATAAAAGAT
>DATFBJ010000283.1:0-2106 GCA_035253885.1 Nitrososphaeraceae archaeon | reverse complement strand
AACCAAGTATTTATTTACCATATTCATCATGACGACGAACCCACTCCATAGAAAATTCATAACCATCCTCATCTCTCCCCTTTGGAACTAGATCAAGATAATTGTATGTATTATTCAATATATCTATCCCACGTGCATAAGCAGAATATGTGTGGAATATCTTACCTGCTTGATCTTTATAAAATACACTTACTCCAGGCAATTCTGAAACAGTTGGATCCTGTATGGTAAAATTGTAGAAACCTTCTTTCTTTTCTAATTCTTCTGATGTAAATGATACATAATAATCATGGTTAAAATCAGTATCAAAAGAAGAAACCCACTTAAAATCCCAACCCAACCGTTTCTTGTATGAATCTATCTTGTTATATGGCGCTTTAGAAATTGCTATCATGGTCACATCTCTTTGGTTCAAATGTACAATAATGTTATTAAAATTGTCAGCCCAAAAAGAGCAAGATGGACATCCTGCATCCCAGTTAGGATCATACATAAAGTGATATACTATTAGCTGACTTTTTCCATCAAAAAGTTCTGACAAAGTTTCTTTTCCATTTGGTCCATCAAAGACATACTCTTTATCAACTGCAACCCAAGGGAGATCTCGTCGTTGTTTACTAAGTTGGTCACGTAATACAGTAAATTCTTTTTCTTTTTTTAGTAAAACTTTACGAGCTTCTATCCATTCATTTTTTGAAACAACCCGATGATTATCCAAGTTTATCATCTACCTACTATTTCCTTTGGTTACATAGTTTTGAAGTCTTTTAATATACCAGGACCATCCCTCAGTATGACTATTGTATTCATTTTTATCTTTATCCGTAAATCCAGTGTGAGTTAAAATTAACTTAGTTTTGTTTTCATCTAATCCTTCTAATTGCCAAGATACTATAGTTTCTGGAAAATTGGGAATATCTTTATGTTTCCAGGTATAGGAAAGTTCTTTATTTGGAACAATTTTTATTATTTTTCCAACTATACGATGATCTTTATCTAATTTATGTAAATGTTTATCCGACTTATCTGATTTGTCTTTTAAGAAAGTAAATTGTACATCTCCACCTTCTTTTGGTTCCAATATAGTCACATCTGGAAACCATTGTGTTAGTTGATCTGCATCAGTGATAGCTCTAAATACCTTCTCGATAGACGCATCTATGATTATTTCTTGTTTTATAGTGAGATCATTCATTTTTTTTGTTCATTCTCCACTAATTCCTTCAAACTCCTCAAATTATATCCCCACATATTAGCAAAAAATTTCATCATTTCATATGTCTTTTCTGTGTTAAGTGAATAAATTCTATTTTTACCAATCTTTTTTTCTCTAATCAAATCAGAACTTTTGAGAATGCGTAAATGAGAAGATACAGCAGGCTGGGAGAATTTAAAATGCTGTGCTATTTCAGTAGGAGTCATTTCTTTTTTCTTTAGTAAAATCAATATCTGACGCCTACTATCATCAGAGATTGCTTTCCATGTTGAATCCATATATAGATATTTAATTAATTAAATATTTATTTAAATGTTTATATTTGTTTAAGATAAGAGCATTGTTAGTCAATGATTCGAAAATATGAATAAATGACCCTCTTTACATTTATTTTTAAAAAAGTTATTGGTCTCACTTTATCAAAGGATTAAGTCTAATTGACTTCTTTTTTTATATATTTATAATTTAAAAATCGTTTAGCAAATAATTAAATAAGTTACCGAATTGATAATTATCTGTTTACCGATCCCAATTACATGTTATGCTCGAAGCCCTCAAAGCTTTGATTTTAGTTATAGAGCCCACCTAGTTGGTGGGACGAAGTAGATAAGGATGTTATAATATTAGGAGTTCATTCTTCTAGTTGGAAAAATTCTTACACAAAGAAATTAACAAATATAAAATATTCTTTCTTCTAGGATGAAATGTCCTGTATTTGGTAACGTGATTCCTGTAACATTATCTGCAATCTTTTGAAATGAAAGTTTTTCTCTATCCATTACAATGATTATTAAAAATCTATTCAACTCTTTAATAAAATATCGTATACTTCTAGATAATACATGAGATTTAAAATATTAGAAAAGAGAAATCAACGACTTAGGGAGCAG
>DATFBJ010000282.1:0-3527 GCA_035253885.1 Nitrososphaeraceae archaeon | reverse complement strand
CACCAAGTCGAGTAAGAAATTGAATAATACCAAAATAATAAAATTAGAATAAAATTCTTTTTAATTTTCAGAAATAAAGTAGAGAATATTTGTCTATCATATAGTAAAATTCTTTTATAAAATATAGCATATATATTATTTAAGGGAAACATTATGAAAAACAACGCAAAAGTTAGTGCAATTCCATTTTCATATGTCGTAATAACGACTTTAGTATATGCACTAGCAGCCGCTATACTGCTGGAATCTGATAATGCTATTGGAGAGGAGAGTAATATTAACAATGCTGTTAATATTGATAAGCCATCTGATCCCGAACTAGTAGATATATCTTGTAAATCTCCTTGTCCTTCCACTTCAGAAATGTGCATTCAAATGTGTGCTTAAAAATGACTATTTTTATTTTTCTTTTAATAAATTTTCAATCTTTTTTCTAATCTCATAGATCTTAATAGATTGTTCTTGCTGCAATTATCAATTGCTTTTTTATGGTAATACTATAAGTTGTCCTGTCATTGTAGGTAAATGATAACTACATTGATATTCATATACTCCCTCTCTTTGCTATGAAACTAAAAGTAACATTTTGACCTCCTGCTAAATCTTTTATAAAATTATAAGGTTAATTAATAAGAAAAAGATCTTATCAATAACTTAAATTCTTAAATTCTTTGATGTATAATTACCTTAAATGGCAAGAGATCCAGTATGTGGAATGAATGTAGATGAATCAACAGCACAATATACTTCAGAAGTAAATGGACAAAAAATATATTTATGTAGGGAACAATGTAAAAGAGAATTTGACCAAAATCCTCAAAAATATGGATACTAATAGAAAAACCGTTAATGAGTAATAAATAATTTCTAATAAACATTTTTCTTATTTATAAAATTCATGGTGTTTAAAAATAAGATCTCATTTTTTGTGATAAAGTTATTCTCTAATAATTAATATAATAAATAAAATAATATATTCTTGAAAATTTGATATGAAATAGAAAATTTATTCAAAAGTTAAGTATCATTTTACAATATCTGTCATTGTATTCGTTATGTAGCAGATCTTAATTGTTAAAAGAGAATATAATTAAGGAAAGAGGTTTAATTTATGCAATACCTAATCATCAAGGTAAGTAATACTTATGTAGCCATGATATTTGTGGAAAATTTGGATCTAGTATTTTGATAATTCTGAAAGACTAATTTTTTTCTTTTTTGTTTATACTTTTTCCAATTTAAAAAATTTTTGAATAAATGATATAGATAAATAAAAGTTATTAAATTATTAAAAGAAAAACGGATAAAATATATTAAAGATAAAGAGGAAAACTTGTTATATAACATAATTGAATTCAATTTATATTCTATATTTTAATATGATTCCTCACATAGAAATGAATAGAAAAAATTCTTTAATTATTTTAGCAGCGATAACGTTGGGAATCTTTTTAGTATTTACTACCCCCACAATACCTATGATCATTAATGTGTCTGCTGAACCAGCAACAGAAGAATATGAAAAAGAAGAAGGTTCTTATTATTATCAACAAGAACGAGATGAATATTATTATCCACTATTAATTGATGGCTATGATCCATCAGAATTACCAGATTATATTCCAAATGAATCTTATGGTGATGGATATTATGACCATTATGAAAGTGGATATTACGAAGAGCAAGGTTTTGGCATGCCATATGATATAGAATGAAAACTTATTTTATTTTATTTATTTGTGTAATTTTATAATACTTAAAATCACTTATCTTAATTATAGGAAAAAATCATAAAAACTTTTCATATTTTCTTAATCTAATATTACAAAAAATGTTATAATTGAAAATGAATTTTTAATGTTGGGTTGATGAATGTTCCTTTAATTCTTGTCTTGAGTTGAATGTTTGACCACAATCTTTGCAAGAAAATGAAGAATTTACATTTGTGCTTCATTCATCAGATTTTTCTCCACTATCAATATTTCGATTCATATATGTGGTTTTATTAAACAATATATTATATAATACTTAGACAAAAATTGTTCTTTCGTTAATATTAGACTATGGCATTCTTATGCTTCTATTAGTGTAGAGAATGAGAAATCAGATAAATTAAAAATAAATCTAATTTTTAGCATAGCGATGTAATGTACTTCATTTAGAAAGACAAATATAGTCAAAACATGTAACCAAATACAGACAAGAAATACTCATACTAGGCCATAGCCTTCTATTATTTATTGTGGATTCATATAGATGCTATGACAATTAATAATAATATAACAACAATGAACATTGTTCACTGATTTTTAAATATATAAATAATTTATGTTATGAAACCTATCTAAGTACAATAAAGTAGTAATAGCATCTCTATTGTTATGATATATAGAATCCTAAGAAGGCTATGGCTTTTAAAATATTATTATAATAATGGTAGTAATAAAATACGTATTTATTTGATATAATGCAACTTAAATATGGGTATTGTTTCATTCTTTTTAATGTCTAAAGATAAAAGTAAATCAAGCCTCTTGGGTTTATTTAAATTTAAGGAGAAATTTTCTAAAAATAAAGGTAATCAAGAGGTCTTCAAATGTAAAGAATGCGGTATGAAATTTAATGCTAAAGAAAGAATGGAAGCTCATAAAAAAATCGCACATTCAGGAAAGGGAGAAAAAAAGAAACAAGCCCACCGTTAAATCATTTTTAAGCTTTTAACATCGTGAGGATATCTTTCTTATTGACGATTAATTTTTTAATAAAATGTTAAATTCGTCATAGTATATTTTCTCTAGACATCATAGAGAATTTATGGTATATTTAAGATAATTGTTGATTACAGACTGAAATAAAGTTTCTAATCTTAGTATAATATTGTACATTTACCATAGAATATTATAGAGAACTTATAAGTTTCATTATTAAGAACATTAAACTTCATTATTTATCCATTACCTTTAAAATTAAAATAATATAAATGTTATTAAATCTTGATTGTAAAAATACCAACTGAACAGATTTCAAATATTTGTGTCATTTTCTTTCTCTCAATTTTGGTTTTTACATTATTTGTAACTTCTATTGATATATCTTTTATTAATTTTGCTTCTGCTTTTACTAGCGATATAATAAATAGTGGCAACAATAATTCCCAACAATTAGTATTTAATCTAAAGGATTGGGTTAATATAGGAAATCATGGCTCTGATACAATTTCCACACTACAAACGGATGATAGAAATATTGATTTTCCTGATACATCAATTATAATAGCTATAGATGAGAACAACAATATTCTGAATAATGGTGATACTACAAGTTCAACTTTATTAAAAATAGACTTTGTTGGACAAGTTGATTTAACTGGAAGCTCTCAAATAGTTTTTGAATGTAGTCTAGATTCATCAATTTTTGACCTCTGTACTTCTCCAATGATTATTGATAACCTCAAGCCAGGAGAACATACTTTTGAAGTTCGTTCTATAGATCAATCAGGTAATGTTGATGAAACACCTGCTCAATTT
>DATFBJ010000281.1:0-6242 GCA_035253885.1 Nitrososphaeraceae archaeon | reverse complement strand
CATATTATTAATGATTAAAATTTCGATAAAATTAATTTTATGGAAATTAATATTATTGAAAATAAAAAAAGCAATAATTAAGATTAGATTAGATTAGATAGATAGAAGATATCTTCAAAACAATTTTATTATGATATCCACTTTATTAATGAATTGAAAAAATATGGTATTTTAAAATATACTTCGATTTTTACGATTGCACTTTTTCTCCTTTCATTTTCTATGGTTGATCAAATATTGCATGTTTTTGCCCATAGTTTTTCTTCTAATGATTCAGCTTATTTTCTAGGATTAGATAAAAGAACCAAAGTAGAATTGGAACTTGCAAAGAAACATTATCCATCAAATATTACATTATCTATGGATCACACTGATAATGCTGCGAGATTAGTATATGATATTTATTATGTCGACGAAGATATTGTAGACGATAATGATTTTATTAAAAGATATAACAAAGAGGTTGTGTCTTCTAATTCAACGACCTATGCATTAGTAGTAGCTGATCTTTTAGATGCTGTTCTAAAGGCATATGCTGACGCATTAACAATAGATACAGACCTTACAAATATGTCTAATTTGATGTTATTGGATGAAATGAAAAAAAACCTTACAAAACAATCTAGCGCTAATAATGCTTCTTCAATGAGTTCTGATGGCGATGATATTGATGATGAATCAGAATCAGAGCCTTCCAAATTATTCTCAAAAAATAATCCAATATTTAATTATGCTGATTATGAAACAGCAAAAGCATTATTAGTTGAAATTACAGATATATTTCAAAAACATCTAAAACCATCTAGTAGTAATGTTACAAACCAATCCATAGATGTTATTTCAAAATTGGAAAAGGATCTTGAAAAACTAGCTGATCTAATTAATAATAATGAGATACCAGCAGAAGTAATGGAATTGGTTCATTTACAAATACATCCCTCTTTGCAAACAGGATTTGGATTACAAACAAATATGGACATGGATGGACAAATGGACATGGATGGACAAATGGACATGGATGGACAATAAAAATTAGAATAATGTAAATAATGGTATTTTAATACATTGAATAATCTTTGTATTTTTGTTTCCCTAGAAAATAAATTAATTATAAAATATTTTAATCCTGATATAAAAATGCTGTTGGCAGAGTAGTCATTTGATATTAAGGAACATTTATTTTTAGACAAATTTTAACCATATCTTATTACTATTGATAAGAAAATCCTGGATTGTTTTTTTATTTGCAATTATTTTATCGTTTGAATCAATTCTAATTGAATATCTTACACTATTATTAGGAATTTCTCCATTATCTATATCTGCATTTAGTATTGCTATTTCAGGTATTCTTTTATTAACTGTTTTAAATTTTGTTAATAAAAGAAAAAATCCGCTATTGAATTCATTCAAAGACTTTATTCCTGCTTCTCTTTTTCTTTCAACAGGAATATTTACTTGGTATGATGCAGTAAGTAGAGTAGGTGCATCTAAAGAAAGCCTATTAGCAGGACCAATCGAAATTATAACAGTCCTATTGTTGGCTAGAGTATTCCTGCATGAGAGATTAAATAAAAAACAATTTTCAGGAATTGCTATAGCATTGGTAGGATTTGTACTTGTGATACTAAGTGATCATAATATTAACAATAATAATGGAATCATAAATATTACTCTAATTGAATTTAAGTCATTAAATTTTTCTATTTCATTTGGAGATGTTGAAGCAATTATTTCTGCAATATCCTTTGCATTGGCAGTATTTTTTTTAGCAAAATTATCATCAAAATATTCTCCATTAGAGATTTCAGGAATGTGTTTGCTATTGGCTGGATTTATTTTGATTATTGTAATGTTTATCTTTACGGCTGAAATGTCCATTAATATTATTACATCTTATTGGTATATATTTATTATATTTTCAATGTTACCTTTAATAGGAACAATATTGTATGTAACAGGTATAAAAAGAATAGGAGCTTCATTAACATCGACAATAGCATCTTCTAGAATTCTATTAACATTAATTTTACAAATACTATTAACTCAGCTGGGAATCAAAAATACTCTGCCTGACAATTTATTTTTAGCATTTATAGGAGGAATATTAGGAATCACAGGTATAATTATAATACATACACATTTTTATTTTTCAAAACGTATTAAATAATTAATGACAATTTGTTTTTTTAAATATTCGATTCTCTATATTCTATTTTTGAATACTGCAAGGGATTAAAAAGTAAGAATATGGCTAAAACAAATTTCAAATATAAAAATTACTTGTTATATCAATAATAAAACATAAATAAAGACAAAACTTTTCTAGAATTCTCATACAATAAAACGATTAATGATTGCGAGTATTTACACATATATTTATCTTAAATATTGATTAAAGTCTATAATAATGGAACTCTTTTATTAATTTTATTATGCATTTTATATCTTTTTTTATAAAATTAGTTACATTTGAAAAATTAGACAGATAATTTATAATTCAAACAAAAGAATTATAGAAAATTGAATTCTCATTGTATTTGATTTATTATTATATTTAAACAAAGAAATTTACATTTAGGCTAAGTGCAATTATATTATTTTAATCCAAAAAATTTTTTATAACAATTTCCTTCATTATAATTATAATAACAAATTTTAAATTTTAATTCAGTATTCTTATAAAAACAATTATTACAAAAAATAATATAATAAATAAGAATAATCTATAAAAAAAATTCTTAAATATAATAATTATAAGTCTTATAATATTTTATGTAATATTTAGAAAAATTATTTTTAGCTAAAAATGGTTAAAGAATGACCAAATACCTTATATGTAGAAATTAACCAAATATTATATTACGAAATCTTGTATTTTATGCGGAAAAAAAATAGAAAAGAACATAAACTTTAACTATAGAAAGTTTATAAACAATTCAAATTATGAATTTATTTTTGATAAAGAAAATTGTTTTCTTCAATTTAAGAGATTGGCTAGTGTTTATGGAGAAACATTTGAACTTGAAGCTATGCATTCTTTAGAAAAACACCTATTAATTAGTTAATTAATTAAATTAATCTTTCAGATTTTTGCGAATACTTTAAAACAGAGAAAATAGTATCGGTATGTAATTCGGCTATTGAATAATAAAAATGAAAATCCTGATATGTCTTCCAAAGAGGAGGAACAACAAGAAAAAATAATGTTAAAGTGTTCTTTATGTGGGAAAAAATTATTTGCTCAAGAGTCTAGTGATATTATAATTGAAAAGATATCAGGTTCAAATTACCATTTTGATAGCCCTCAATGCGTTATGATGTTTAAGAGATTAAATCATGTCTATGGTTCAAATCTCAAAAACTTTATGGGTGCATCACAATTTATTGCTGATCCATTTTGGGATAAAACAATTCCAACAGAAGAAGAAATTAAGGAAATTAGTCAAGAAAGTAACAAATCAGACATTAAAGTTATTAGTAACCAGAAAGAGGCTTTAAAAACTGCCATACAATTAATCAAAAATGCCAAGAGTGAGATTTTGTTATTATTCTCTTCAGCAAATGCCTTTTATAGACGAATTGCAGTTGCAGATGGATTAGATATTCTAAGAGAAATATGCCAATCAGGGCAAAAAGTTAACATTAGAATTCTTACACCGTTTGATGAAAAAATAAGTGATCTCGTAGATAATATAAAGAAATCATGGAAAATAGATATTAAATATTTAGCCGAACCACTTCAATTAAAGGTTACAATTCTTGTGATAGATAGAACTTATGCTATGTCTGTTGAATTAGTCAATGATAATGTTGATATCTCAATTGATGCTATGGGGTTATCTACATATTCAAACAGCAAATCAACAGTATTATATTATGTTTCAATTTTTGAGAGTTTGTGGAAACAAGCAGATATATATAAAAAAGTAGAAGATCTGTATGACCAACTTAGATATAAAAATGAAACGCAAAGACAATTTCTTAATATAGCTGCTCACGAATTACGAAATCCTATTCAGCCTATTTTGGGTTTAGCCGAAGTAATGCTTTCTAATAAAAATTTAAATGTAATACAGCAGGAAGAATTACTAAGAATAATAATTAATAATGCAAAAAAGTTACATTTTCTAACAAACAATCTTTTGGATGTAGCACGAATAGATGAAAACCTTTTTTCATTGGATCTACAAGAATTAGATATAGTACAATTGGCAAATGATGTTATAAAAGAAACCATGAGCCAAATTGCTGATAAAAAAATCAAATTAAGTCTCAAATGTAGTGACAATCACTTAAAGGTTATTGGAGATAAAATCCGGTTAACTCAGGTTTTTCTAAATCTTATCAATAATTCAATTAAATATACAGATGAAGGTGGTGAGATCATAGTATCTATTAAAAGGAGTAGTGAGAATAGTAAAAGTAAGAATGATGATAATAAAGATAATGTTGCTCTGGTTCAAATTATAGATACAGGTTTGGGAATACCTCCAGGTATAAAACAAAAACTATTTTCAAAATTTACAAAAGGATCCAAAATTGGTACTGGTCTAGGATTATTTATCTGTAAAAACATCGTAGAGGGTCATGGAGGTAAAATCTGGGCTGAAAATAATGTGAATGGTAAAGGTGCAACATTTAGCTTCACAATTCTAACTAAAACTGAATAAATTTCTCTCTCTGCCCTATTGATTGTATATTATTATCTTGTTTTAAATAATCTCTTTAGGTCAGGTATTTAATAAAGTAAATATTTTTATACATTAACAGAATATATTTTTCTCTATATCAGTGTCATGGAAAACAAAGAGAAGAGAAGACTATTGATTGTTGATGATGAACCAGGAACAACACTTCCTTTTAAATTAGGATTAGAAAATTATGGATTTCAAGTTGACACTTATAATGACCCCAAGTTGGCGTTACATCATTTTCATAGCGGTTCTTATGACTTGGCTCTTATTGATGTTAGAATGGAAGGAATGAACGGTTTTGAGCTCGTTCAAGAAATGAAGCGAATTGATAAAAATCTTAAAGTTTGTTTTATAACTTCTTTTAAAGCATATTATGATTCTTTAATAGAAGAATATCCTAACATGGATCATAAATGTTTCATCCAAAAACCAATCTCAATTGAGGATTTGTTAAAACATATAGAGAAAGAACTGTCTCAATAAAAAATTGATGTTATGATGCTTATGATGCTTATGATGCTTATGATGCTTATGATGATGATGAAGATAAGAGTGTGTTAATATAAGTAAAAAGTACTAGTGTTTAGAGGATGACAAAGTGCATAGCATTTCATTCCTATAAAGGAGGAACAGGTAAAACAACAATTGCAGCCAATTTTGGCGCTTTACTAGCAAAAAAGGGCTATAATGTTTATTTACTAGACCTTGATGTTTATGCTCCTAGCCTAGGATCATATTTTGATATATATGAACCAAAAAAATGGATTAACGATTTTCTTTTAGGAAACGCTTCAGTTGATGATGTCTGTTTGGATATTACCAAGAGAATTTCAGATGATATAAAAGGAAGATTAAATGTAGGATTTGCTAATTCAAGTAAGGAAGAAATTTACAAACTTGAGGGTAATGTATCAAGACAAAGCTCACAGATGCAACTTCTTAGAAATTTTATTCTTTTAAGAGAAGAACTCTTTGTGAAAAAAAATGCAGACTTTGTAATAATTGATACAAGTCCTGGAATTAGATATTGGTCTATTAATACTCTCGCTGTTTCAGATATAGTGATATTAACTCTAAAAATGGGTGATCTCGATATTGAAGGTACAAAAAAAATGGCTCAAGAGATTTATGGTGCATTTACCAAATTTGGAACATTGTGCTATTTGTTATTAAATCGTGGACCTGGTTATTGTTCAATTCCCGAGTCCCAACATACTCCAGTTACTATTAATATAGGAAAACATTCAGGGAGTTCAATACAGTATGATTCACTTGAAGATTTGTCAAATACGATTGATATAGGTGTAATTTCAGAAATACCTTGCTATTGTGACATTCAATTTAGCAAAAAAGAATTTCTAACTGGACTAAAATATCCAGAACATCCCTTTACTCTCAAACTTTTAAATCTTGCAAATAAACTGGAAACAAATGAAACTTATAATCAATAACAATAACCGTAGAATTTATTCTGAAAATTAATTTTATCCATTTTTTCAGTAAATATATAGTGCCAACAAGGTTATATACTTTAGACTGAAATAC
>DATFBJ010000280.1:0-4762 GCA_035253885.1 Nitrososphaeraceae archaeon | reverse complement strand
ATATAATGAAAATGTTAGGAAAACTTTAACCCAACAGATTTTATTAATTGAAAATGCAAGAACAAGAATTAGACCAGCAATAATAAAACTGCCGAAACTTTTAATAAGAGAACACAACAAGAAGGATTAGAATAATATATTTGAATAGAAACAGATATACCAAATCTTTTTAGCAAATATCAATTAACTTCAAAATAACTATAATTGAATGTAATAATTTTGAAATGTTCTCTCGTCTCATATTGTTTTTTAGTAGAAATTATTTAATACAAACGATTGCATTGTAAACATCTTAGATAATTATTCCATGCTATCATGTATATATGTAAAATTGTCTTGCAAAGGCCATTGTAATAGATTTGAGGGTAAAAAGAGAGGAGGCAAATACTCTTTATATGCTCAAAATTTTAAACGATGTACTGAATGTGCTATTTATATAAAATATGACGGAAATAGATGTCCATGTTGTAAGTATCCTCTAAGAAATAAAAGAAGATCTACAAACAAAATTTCAGTAGATTAATTCTCAAATTTTAAAACCTATATCAATAAATATAATAATTAAAATTACGATCTTAATATTGAATTGCATTGATTTTAACAATATTAGAGTTTTTACTAGTGATTTCTTTCTTGGGAATAATTAATTGATTATGACTATATCATCTACCGTAATTAATTATTTGAGATTAGTACGTATAGCAAATGTTTTTACTACTGTTTCAAATATCATTTTAGGTTATTTTTTCTTTACCAATATAAATAACCTTGATTATTTCATTATAGCCAAATTAATTTTGATATCTGCCATGCTATATATTGGTGGAATGGTATTAAACGATTATTTTGATATAAAAATAGATAAAAAAGAAAGACCTTGGCGTCCTTTATCATCTAATAAAATAACTAAAAAAAATGCTTTGGTAATAATATTATTTTCATTTTCTTATTCTTTAATATTTTCATTTATTATCGGATTAAATACTTTTACAGTTACTTTAATTATGATAACTTTAATTGTTTTATATAACAAATTTTTAAAAAATACAATTTATGGCCCAATAAATATGGGAGTTATAAGAAGCTTAAATATAGTTTTAGGGGCAAGTCAATCATTATTGCTTGTAGAAGACTCATTATTAATATTTGATACACTATTTTTAATTCCAGTTTTTTCTGAATTTTTTTATGTCTATGCTATTACCATTTTAAGTAAGAATGAAACTAAAGAATATTTCTTCAAATTTTATTACAATATTTTTCCATTTATTATTATATATCTAATTATTTTTTTTGTATTCTTCTTTATACTTCTTAATATTTTTAATTACCTCACTTTAATTCCTTTGTTAATATTTTTCTCTGTAATATCTTATTCTCAAATAACTTTATTAAAAAAAATTATAACTATTGAAAAATCTGTATCTTATTTGATAATGATGATAGTTATGCTAGATTCAGTTTTCATAACAGATATTGTAGGACTTTATTATGGCCTTACCTTATCATTCTTATTAATAATTCCTATTCTATTTTTATCTAGGAAGATATATATGACATGATTCACTTTTAATCTAAATTTAGAGACACTAAAATTCTACTTCTGTTAATCTAACATATTATTTAAATTACTCACTGTTATAATTATAGCTGTTATGATTCGGCATGTTATTGTTATTGATGTTGTAGGCTTGGAAGAAAAACATCTTAATTCTGGATTAGTACCAACTATTTCTGCATTAGCCGAAAATGGTGAATATTCTAAAATGAAGCCTGTTTTTCCTGCAGTTACATGTCCTGTCCAAGCAAGCTTCTTATCAGGAGAATATCCTAATCGTCATGGGATAATATCCAATGGCTTTATGGATCGTAGAAATTACAATGTATTTTTTTGGGAACAATATAATAGTTTAGTACAAGTTTCAAGAATTTGGGATTTCATAAAAAGTAATAATAATAATATTGATTTTAAAACAGCAGTTCTTTTTTGGCAAAATGTTTTATATGCAAATTCAGATATAATTATAACTCCAAAACCTATACATTTGGAAAACAAAATGATAATGTGGTGTTATTCTAAACCAATTTATTATTATGAGAAAATAAAGGAACAAATTGGAGAATTTGATCTTTCTTCCTACTGGGGACCATTTGCCTCCAAATTATCTAGTGAATGGATTACTAAGGCATCTCAATATACAATAGAAAATAATAAACCCAATTTTATGTGTACTTATATTCCTCATATTGACTACTCTGCTCAACGTTTTGGAAAAGATAGTAATGAAGTTTCTAAAGATTTGATTTTTGCTGACAGTCTTGTTGAAAAAATCATAGATTCAACAAAAAAGAGCAAAATTTATGAGAATACTCAATTTATAATATTTTCAGAATATTCTTTTAATGATGTTAATGGTGCAATTCCAATAAATATCATCTTGAGAAATAATGGTCTTTTAAATGTAAGAAAAATTGGAGACAAAGAATATGTCGATTTTGAGTTTAGTCAAGCCTTTGCAGTAGTTGATCATCAAATAGCAAATATCTATGTCAAATCATCAAACAATATAACAAAAATTGTAAATATTCTCAAAGACATTACAGATATAGATATTATAATCACAGAAACGGAAAAGCAATTTTTTAATATTAATCATGAACGAGCCGGTGATATTATAGTTGTTGCTAATCGTGATAAGTGGTTTAGCTATTACTGGTGGTATGACGAAAATATGGCTCCTTCTTTTACTAAAACAGTAGATATTCACCGAAAACCTGGATATGATCCTCTGGAATTATTTATTGATCCTAAAAAGAGATCCATATCCTATGACACAAGTTTAATAAAAGGATCTCATGGACGTCCAGTTAATATGTCAACACAAGAAGGTTATTCACTTTATGTATCTAATATTCGATCTAACTTGGAAAAAGACAAATCAAATTCAATTGATGTTGTGCAAATAGGAAAATATCTTATCCATTTGTTTTAGATATATTGTAGAGTGATCTATTTGATAAATTTTTCAATAACTCTTAATTCATTCTTAAGGTTAGGATCATTAGAATATGTAATTAAAATTCTGGCAGAATTTGGTTTCCGTTATATAGAAATTCCTGGTGATCCTTCAACTATATCTTCAAAAACCAATTTAGAAATTTTTAATACCTATAATTTGTCTGTTTTAGGAGTATCTGGTCTATGGACAATATCAAAAAGAATGTCTCCAATTCTTCTTACAAAAGATCAACAAATTCTCTCATATTCAAAAAATTATATTAAAGAATGTATTAAAATGTGCAATTATTTTGGAGGATCTATTCTTAATGTTTGTCTTTTATCAGATTATGATTTAAAAATAGATCGTAATCATGAAGTAATTTCCAATAAAAATAAGAAGAAATTACTCAAAGGGTTATTGCCTATTTTATCAGAACTTACATATTTTTCAAAAGATTTTGGAGTGTGTCTTTTATTAGAACCATTAAATAGGTATTCTACTCCTTTTTGTTCTAATGCTGCAGATGCATTGTTTGTTTCTTCAAATATAAATGATGATCATTTTGCCATTCTTTTGGATACCTATCATATGAATATAGAAGAAAAAGATTTTTACTATAGTATAAAAAATACAAAAAATTTTTTAAAACATATTCATTTTTCGGATAACAATAGAAAAATGCCTGGGTTAGGACATATTAATTTTAATTCTATATTCAAAGCACTAAAGAAAATACAATATACTAATTACATTGGATTGGAGCCTATATTAGATAAAAATTATATAACAGAAATTAGACAAGGATTAAATTTTTTAAATAAAATTTCTTGTAAATATAAAATATAACTTATTGTTGTGATTTTAAAAATATTAAATCCGATTTTTGATCTGTTTAATTAATTCTTCTAACCATATAATTAATGAATTAAGATCAGATGTAATAAAATCAAAATTTAAATCCTTTGCCAAATCTAATATTTCTGAATTTACAAATAATACTATTTTTATATTCTCTGTCATATCTCTTTTTATATAATCAACTGCTGTAAATAAAAATCTTAAAGAACCCTCTTCAGAACAACATAAAAAAATAACTTTTGTACCTTTTTTATGTTGCCAAAATTTTATTATATATCTTTGAAGGTCAATATCAAAAAAGGGATCAATATGTTGCTCTATATTTCCAATATATATTGTATCACAATTTGATACTTCTGAAGCTACAGATAATATCTTTGAATTTAATATTTGATCTTGATTGCCTGCAATGAAGATATTATGGATGTTTTTATTATGTTCTGTATTTTTATGATATATTTCAATTAAAATTAATAAATCAAATAATAAATTATATAAATAAATTAATTCTGTTTTACCTAGTCTTCCTCTATCATAAAGACCTTTAATAGTGTTAGATGATGGTATGATTATTTCTTTTAAAATTTTCAAAACTTCAGTATCTGAATAAATAATATTGAGTAAAATTTTACTTAATTCTTTCTTGTTATATCCTACTAGCGAAGTTATAAATCTCTGTTGTAGATGAAGATAGTTTAAAGGAAATTCTATATCTTCGACACCTGATTCTATTGTCCATATATTTATAGAACCTATTTTTTTTCTATTTATTAAACCAATTGCTGATAGGATATTTAGATACTTTGTTATTGTCATTCTATTAACATGAATAGCATCAGCTAATTCTATACTAGACATGCCTTCTTCATTATTTCTTAATGTTTCAATGACTTTGTTTTTTA
>DATFBJ010000279.1:0-3070 GCA_035253885.1 Nitrososphaeraceae archaeon | reverse complement strand
AATTTCATTTATATTATTTATATTTTTAAATTTTTCTGGCAATACCTTTTTTAGATCATTTAAGAAATTAGTTTGGAACAGAGTATCTTTAACATAATGTGTATCTTTCTTTTTTGCCCATGCATATACTATTTCTTCTTGCTCGTTATTAAGAACTAGTTTCTCATTATTAATATTGATACTTATTCCTTTTAGAATATGAGGTGGAGGAAAAGCTACTCCGTTATGCTCTAAAGTTTTCCATTTAAACGTAGTCTTTTCCACAGAATTTAACATCGCAATAATTACAGATTTAATGGTCGTATCTTACTATTGATAAATCTTACCAAAAGAATAGTAGTATTCTCTCTTCCTTCTCTCTTTTCTATATCTTTCAATTTTTATCTATCTATCTATTTAATTATAAATTTAAAGAAAAAGTAAATATTAATTATTCAATTCCTTTTAAACCTAAAGCTATCCATTTTTATTAATTCATGATAGGAACCAAAATCTTTGGTATCTGATTTATCAAGCAATTCTTCATCATCCATATAATTATTGTCTTTTGAAAAAGTTTTAATGACTTCATACTTTGATGATCTCTGAGCTGGTATTTTTCCTACATTATAAATCAAATTTCTAATTTCTTTAGGTTTTAATAATTGACCAAAAGATGCTCCAGCAGATGTTGAGATGCTTTCATTGATCAACGTACCACCAAAGTCGTTTACTCCTGCTTCTAACAAGATCTGTGCCATTCTTGGACCTTCCTTCACCCATGATACTTGAAGGTTTTCTATATAATTATTCAAAAAAATTCTTGCAACTGCATGCATTTTTAATACCTCTTCTCCTGTGGGCCCAGCTCTGATATTTTTAACAAGATTTCTATTGTACATAGGCGCTTCACTATGGACAAAACTCAATGGAACAAATTCTGTAAATCCACCAGTTTCTTTTTGGATATCCTTTAATATTGCTAGGTGTTTGACGATATCTAAATAAGATTCTATATGCCCGTACATAATAGTGGAAGTAGAATTAATTCCAATTGAATGTGCTTGTTTAATAACTTTTATCCAATCTTGTACAGATATTCTCCCAGGAGAAATTGTATCTCTTATTTTTTGATCCAAAATCTCTGCAGCCGTTCCAGGAATACTATCTAATCCAGCCTCCTTAAGCATTTGTAGATAATCTTTAATGGAAGAATCAGACATTTTTGCACCATATAGGATTTCTTCTGGTGAGAACGCATGGATATGAATATTTGGAAGTTCTTTTTTAATTGCTTTGCATATATCTATATATAGATAACCATCCATTTTTGGTGGAAGCCCAGCCTGTATACATATTTCCGTTGCTCCCAACTTTTCTGCTTCTTTTGCTCTTCTTACAATCTCTTCAGTAGGTAAATAGTATCCTTCTTCTTCTCGAAAATCTCTACTAAAAGCACAAAAACCACATCTTTTAATACAAACATTTGTGAAATTTATATTTCGATTAATTACATATGTTACTATATCTCCTTTTTTTCTTTTACAAAGATAATTTGCTACAGTAACGATCATATTCAATTCCAAACCTCGAGAATTGAATAGTTCGATTGTTTCTGATTCCGATATATCATTTCCTTCAATAACTTTATTTATTATACCTGAAATAACTGGATCTATGTCCTTTAGAATACGATTAAAATTCAACAACTAAATATATTCCTCTTTCACTAATCTATTTAAATCAATAAAACTCTCAATATAATCTCTTAACTCTGCAGAAATAAATCCTTCTTTGTCTATAAATTCAGGATATACAGGTAATCTTGCTCTCAATTTTTGATGTTTTAATTCAGTAATTTCTCTTAACTCTTTTATTTTTGGCCATGAAAATTCAGGATTTACATGATCAATTGTTACTGGCGATATTCCTCCCCAATCATTGATTCCAGCATCAAGAAATCTACTATAATATCCAGGAGACAAATTTGGTGGAATCTGAATATTCATATCAGGCATTATTAACCTTGCCAGAGAAACTATTTTAAGAAAATAATCTTTTGTTGGTGAAGGAGAATCTTGCATTCTAGTATTTATTTTAGGCTGAAAATTCTGCAAAATTATCTCTTGAATATTTCCAAATTTACTATTAATCTCTTTTAAAAGAAAAAGATCATTTATTATTTCTTCTTTAGTTTCACCAATTCCAATCAAAAGGCCTGTTGTAAGAGGTATTTTCATTCTTCCTGCATTTCTAATTACTTCTAATCTGTTTTTAGGATTTTTACTTGGTGCAAACTCGTGCGCCATATCTTTTTGAACAAGTCTCTCACTTGAAGACTCTAACATCAATCCCAAGCTTACGTTATAGACTTTAAGTAATTTCATTTCTTCTTTTGTAATATTGCCAAGGTTTGAATGAGGTAATAATCCAGTCTCTTTTACAATTTTTTCTGACATGTCAATTACATATTCTACTAAAGTACTAAAGCCAAGTTGTTTTAACCATTCCCTTGATTCTTTGTATCTCTCCTCTGGTCTCTCTCCTGCAACAATTAAAGCTTCTGTACATCTGTATTTTTTACCGATTTTAGCTAAATTCATTACTTCGGCTGGCATCATCATTATCGATGATGATTCAAATGGATTTTTCCTATATGTACAATATGAACAAAAGTCTCTGCATAGATTCGTTATATTTATAAAAATTTTTCTAGAATATGTAACAACTTCATTTTTGAAAGTAGCTTTTAAAGATGCTGAAAGATTCATCAGGATTGGAGTAATATCACTATTACCTTTCAAAAGATATAGAGCTTCATCTTTTGAAATAGCTTTACTATTGGTATTATTATTGATAATATTATCTTTACATTTTTCGACAATTTCATTTATTAAATTATTGTCATCTTTTATCGAAACCGGAATTTCTTGTGCATTCAATTGATTAATACATATATAAAATAACAAAGTAATTTATTTTAATTTCTTTAAAAAAAATATTATAGGAACCATCTTATATTCTATCATTAGAAAATAAATACATGAGTGAATCTAATTCTATTGCTGATATAGATACAAAATATGTTGTT